>NZ_JBHZEJ010000092.1:0-27673 GCF_042756365.1 Streptomyces sp. NPDC059092 | reverse complement strand
GACCTCAACACCGACACCGGTGCCGGCACCGACACCGGCACCACAACCCCACACGACACGGACCACCTCACACCCCGAACCGTCACCACCCTCCTCGCCACCGACGAACCACAACTCTCCCTCCACAGGGACCGGATCCGCGCCCCCCGCCTCACCCGCGTCGGCCCCCGCGACGCCCCGCACGAGCGGGATCTCAGCGAGGGCACCGTCGTGATCACCGGCGCCACCGGAACACTCGGCACGATCATGGCCCGCCACCTGGTGACCCGTCACGGCGTACGGAACCTCCTGCTGCTCAGTCGGCGGGGCCCGGAGGCCGAGGGCGCCGCGGAGCTGGTGGCGGAGGTGACGGAGCTCGGCGCGTCGGTGGACCTGCGCGCCTGTGATGTCGCGGACAAGGAGTCGCTGCGCTCGGCCCTGGAAGGCGTGTCGCTCACCGGTGTCGTCCACGCCGCCGGGGTGCTCGACGACGGCGTGCTGGCGTCGCTGACCCCCGAGCGCGTACGGGCGGTGCTCGCGCCGAAGGTCGACGGGGCACGCAACCTGCATGAGCTGACCGCCGGTCAGAGCCTCTCGATGTTCGTCCTGTTCTCCTCCATGGCCGGGACCATGGGCTCGGCGGGCCAGGCCGCCTACGCGGCGGGCAACGCCTACCTCGACTCCCTGGCCCAGCAGCGTGTCGGCCAGGGGCTTCCCGCCCTTTCCCTCGCCTGGGGCCTGTGGGAGCAGGCAAGTGACATGACCGGGCATCTGTCGGGAACGGACCTGGCCCGGATGTCGCGGTCGGGCATGCTCGCGCTGTCGACGAGCGAGGCGCTGCGGTTGTTCGATCAGGCGTGCGCCGGCCCTGACGGTGTGGTGCACCTCGTACGCTGGCAGCCCGGCCGGCTCCGGGCCGGAGACGGCGGGGTTCCCCCGATACTGCGGGCCCTGGCGCCCGGCAACACCCGTCGCAGGACGGCGGGCGACGGCGTTCCGCTGCCGGAGGCGGGGCTGGCCGCGCGGCTGGCGGGCCTGGAACCGGACCGGCGGCACGCCCTGCTGCTCGACACGGTCCGCGATCAGGTCGCGGTGGTGCTGGGCCACGATTCACGGGAACAGGTCGACGCCGAGCAGGGATTCAGGGATCTGGGTTTCGACTCGCTGACCGGTCTGGAGCTCCGTAACCGCCTGGCGGCCCTGATCGGCCGACGGCTGCCGGCCACCCTGGTCTTCGACCACGCCGGCCCGAACGCCCTCGCCGCACACCTCGAACAGCTCGGCTTCGACGACGCGCTCCTCGCTCCCGTACACGACCGGCCGTCCGCCGACGACTTCCTCCTCACTCTCCAGCAGGAGGCCGTCGAGACCAACCGGGCCGACGCATTCATGGACGTGTTGCGGGCGGCCGCCCGCATCCGGCCCACGTTCGACGACGCCGACGCCGAGCTGGTCCGCGGTATGCCGCGCCGCCTGGCCGAAGGCCCCGCCGAGCCGGGGCTGATGTGCTACCTGCCGCTGGTGGCGCCCTCGGACGCGGACCACTACACCTCCTTCGCCAAGAGTCTGGACGGCCTCCGGGAGACCTGGGTGGCGGGCTCACCGGGCTTCCAGGGCACCGAGCCACTGCCCGCGACCCTCGATGCCCTGCTCGACCTGCACGTGGCGACGGTGCGGGCGGGCTTCGAGGACCGTCCCGCCGTGCTCCTCGGCCACTCCTCCGGCGGATGGATCGCCGCCGCGCTCGCGCAGCGCCTGGAGGAACTGGGCCGCCCCGCCCAGGGCCTGGTGCTGATCGATACGTACCTGCCGCCCCCGCAGATGGACGAGCGCGCGCAGGAGCGGCTGTTCAGGGAGAACACCCGTCGGACCATGCTGCTGAACGACCTGCCCGGGGCGGCGTCGCGGCAGTTCGTCGCCATGGGCGCGTACGGGCACCTCTTCAGTGGCTGGACGCCCAAGGCCCTCTCCACGCCGGTTCTCTTCCTGCGGGCGGACGAGTGGCTCGACGTGTCGGAGGACGACGGTTACTGGCGTGCGTCGGTGGACGTTCCCCGCACCGATGTCACCGTCCGGGGCAACCACTACACCCTCATGAGCGAGCACGCGGACTCCACCGCCCTGGCGGTCCACGACTGGTTGACCGCCCTGTCGGTTCCGCCCGCCTCCACACGGCGGGGCCGGACGTGAGGACATCGGTCACCGTGGGAGTCCGGTCGTTCGTTCCGCGTGCGATGTGGGTACGCGGCCGTGCCGGCCTCAGCGTGGGTCAGCCCGCGCGTGGTACGTAGTAGGGGCGATTGTGGGCGGCGACGGGGGCCGACTGGTACGTCCACGCCCCGGCGGCGGGGGTATCGGCGACGTGGGCGGTCAGGTCGGCGCCGACGGGGGAGGTCCGGTCGTGAACAGTGAGCTCTGCCCGCTCTGCCGCGCCGGTCAGTGAAACGTACTGGTAGGGCTGGTAGACGTTCATGGGACCGGCCAGTGGCCGACCGCTCGGGTCGGTGCCGTAGCCGGTGATGGGCGTGTTGTTGACGGGGATACGGGGCAGCCCCGTCAGATCGGCCCGGAAGGAGAAAAGAGCCCGGTCCTGGCGATCGACGGCCGGGGCCGGGGGAGCGTGCGTGGCCTGCTTGCACGCGACGGTCCAGGCGTCGCCGGCCGGGCCGTTGAGTGAGGGAAGGGTCGTCTCGAACCAGGCGGGGTACTTCGGTTCTCCGTAGAGTCGCGTGCCGGCCTCGATGGCCAGCGGGTTGTCGCACAGTACGTGGAGCCGGGCGATGCCGAGCAGCTTGGTCTGGTCGTGGCCGTGGGCGTACTGCTCGTACGTCAGGCGGGCGAGGCGGTCGGCGCCGGCGGTGGGGTGCGCGACGATGCTGTACTCGATCTCCTGAGTGATGCCGCCACCGTTCGGATACTGGGCGAAGTAGAGCTGGTAGTTGAGGGTGACGCAGGCCCGGCCGTCGAAGTCGGCGGCGCTCAGGTCCGGATGGTGTTCGGCCAGTGTCTTGCGCACCGGGGCGGGGTCGACAAGGTAGTCGAGGCCGATGTTGTGCAGGGCCCCGTAATGGAAGGGCAGTTGGTACGGGGCCGCGACGGGCGGCAGGGAGGGGGCGTCGGTCATGGGGCGTCTGTCTCCTCTGGGGTGGCGTGGCCGGGAGCGTTTCCGGGGGCCGGCGGGTGGATCGTGACGCGCTCCGCGGACAGATCGCGGTGGATCCGCTCGGCACTGCGCAGGGTGATCGCGGCCATGGTGAGAGTCGGGTTGGACGTGCCGAGGGAGGGCATGCTGCCGCAGCCCACCAGGTAGAGGTTGGGGTGGTCCCAGGCGCGCTGCCAGGAATCGACGACGGAGTCGGCGGGGCGCTCGCCCATGATGTGCGTTCCGGCGCCGTGGCCCGCGCCGCGGTAGGCGTAGGGCCGGCCGTCGTACTCGAACCATCCGGGCTGGGACGGCCCCGATGCGTACCGGCTGTGATCTTCCGCCCCGAGGAGGGCGAAGATTTCGTCGGACACCGCCTTGGCCGCGGCGATGCCCCTCTTCACGTGGTCGGACAGGTCGTAGGTCAGGACGGGGCGCGGGTTGCCCAGCGGGTCACGGTGGTGGGGGTCGAGCGTCACGCGGTTGGCGGGATCGGCGCTCTGCTCCATCTCGAACTGCAGGGCGAACTGCCGCCCGACACGGTTTCCGACGGCCTGCCGCAGCTCCGTACCGAACAGTCCCCGCCCCTGCGCCCCCGCTCCCGTGGCCGCCGGGTTCCCACGGCGCAGGAGGTCGACGACTTCGTGACCGGGCGGGCCCACGGCCCAGGTCCAGCCCCAGTTACCGATCTCCACACGGAAAGGGGCGCGAGCGGTGCGGGCGGGACCAAAACGAAATCCCTCCAGACCGGACGTCGAACCGGGCCCGCGGTAGGGACCCGTCCGCTCCGGCATGAGGCCCCAGGTGAGCAGGACGGGGTGGTCCATCAGATTCCGGCCCACCTGATCGCTGGAGTTGGCCAGGCCGGAGGAGAGCAGGAGCCGGGCGTTCTCGATCGCGTGTGCGGCCAGCACGACCGTACTCCCCCGCGCCACCCGCCGGGTGACCGAAGAGGGCCGAGCGGGGTCGTCGTAACGCTGGTACTCGACTCCGGTGATCCGGCCGGCCGGATCCGCCAGCAGGCGGCCGGCCACCGCGCGGGTGAGGAGGGTGACACCCGGTCCCCAGCGCTTCTGTGTCCGCAGCGGGGTGTACTTCGCCCCCGTGGGGCAGACCGGGATACAACTGGCGCTGCCTTCGCAGAGGGCTCCGTGCTCCTCGGTGGCCGCGCTGTTGCGCGCCTGAGGCGTCCCGACGACCTTCAGTTCGACGCGGCCCGGATACGAGGGATCGGTGACTTTCCGTCCGTCGAGCCGCTCGGCCATGAGCCGGTCCAGGTAGCTCGCGGGTAAGGGGCCGTGCGCGAAGGTGTAGCTGTCCGCGAGCGGCAGTCCGACAAGGTCCCGTTGTTCCACCGGATCGCCCGCGACGCCCAGTTCGTGCTCCGCCGCCCGGTAGTACGGTTCCAGTTCCTCGTAACCGATCGGCCAACTGCGGCCGTACCCGAAGTCCGCGGTGCGGAAGTCCTCCGGATGCATCCGCGGGGCCAGCCCCGTCCACGCGGTGCCCGTACCGCCGTTCACCCGGAGATAGCCACTCGCGTACGGCAGCCGGCCGTTCTGGATGAGGTATCCGTCGGCCCGGTACCCACCACCGGTCCGGCCACCGAGATCCGGTACGTCGGGTGACGGCACCAGGGGATTTTCCGCGATCGCCGCGCCGGGGACCTTCACCGACGCGGACCGGAAACGTTCCGCGTCCACCTCCCGCGCCCCGCCCAGGCCCGCCTCCAGGACCAGGACACGCCAGCCGCGGTCCCCCAACTGCCGCGCCACCAGCGATCCCGCGACTCCCGCGCCGACCACGATCACATCGAAGTCCTCACCGCCGGTCAACGGACCCCGCCTCCTGCCGCACCGGCCGGAACATCGGCCCACGTGCCGTAGCCGGGCTGTCCCGTGCCGGGCGCATGACCGCCGAAGCTGCGCCAGACCAGCCCACGGGCGTAGGCCCGCCCCGACACCAGACAGGGCACCGCCCCGCCGTCGTCGTTCACCAGCCCCGGCCACTCCCCCAGGTACCAGAGATGACACACGGCCCGCGCGAGTTCGCCCAGCCGCACGTCGCCGCCCAACGCTGTGTGCACATCGGCCGTCGTACCGGCCAGTCCGTCCACCAGCCTTGAATAGACGAGTGGTTCCACCCGCCGCTTCACGAACTCCCGGTAGGTCTCGGCCATGCCGGTCGCCGCGAGTTCGGCGGCGTCGAACCCCGTCAGCACGGCCGAGACCGCCACGAACCGCTCGGCCTCCTGGCCCGGACCAGTCGTGACCCCATACGGATCCGGCGCGTTCACCCGGCACCCCGACCCCGGTCGGCCCGCTCACCACTGATGATCAACGCCATCGCCAAACCCCTCCCTGGGGTCGCACCGGACCCAGCTCATCAGCCGGGATCCCTACCTCCGCACGGGCCACTTCATGCGCCGAGATCCCGCCCGTCGCGGGTAACCGGTAACTCAAAGCAACACCCGATCCCGTCACCGAAAGCGACAGCGTACTGACCCGGCGCAACGGTGTGTTCGTCGCGGTCGCGACCGCGACGAACAGAGCCCCGGTGGGGCACGGCCCACCCCCGACCCGCAGCCCGGACCGATCGCGGCCCCCCGTCGCCTTCGGCTCCGACGGCTGCCGACGGCCACTGGGGAGAGGCGCGAGCGGACCCATCACGCGGAGAAGTCACCGGAAGAGCGCGCCGGACTGCTCCGCCTCGCCTGGAGCGTCCAGATGTCCTGTCCACGCGGGACGGGCGGCGACCGCGTTCACCGTCCGGGGATCGGATCTCGAAGGAGTGCGGGTTTCCCGGGCTCGGTGTGTACTGCGGCGGGACGGTCGCGACTCTGGTCCCACGGCACAACCCGTACGGGAAAACCCCTCCGCGCACCCGCGTCCGCGGGGCCTCCGAACGGCGTAACCCTCAAGGCAACGGCTCCGGAGGCCCCGTGGATTTCGCCCTCTTCAGCAGGTCAACACGTGTGGGGTGGAAGGTACTTCCTCGCCGGTCCGCGACCAGGCCGCGGACCGGCGGAACAGCGAGGTGACCTCAACGGCACTCCTGGCGCACCGACCTGGCCGAATCGCTGCTCGATGGCTCCTTCATCCCGTAGTGGTCACGCCGGGTCGATGCGGGAGACGCCGCCACCGATGCCGAGCACGTACAACTCGCCATCTCCTCCCTGCACGAACGAGATGACCTCGCCGCCGTTGACCCCGAGGTCGCTCTCGCCGGTCACCTTGCCGTTCTCCACCCGCAGGGCTCGGACGGTGCCGTCGCAGTAGTCGCTGAACAGGTACTGCCCCTGGAGGTCCGGGATCGCGGCGCCGCGGTAGACGTATCCGCCGGTCACCGAGCAGCCCAGCCCGTTACGGTCGTACTCGTGGATCGGCGGCACGTGGTCAGCGGGTTCCGTGCCGCCCCGGAAGGGGTGGTTGCCCTCCATCGCGGACCAGCCGTAGTTCTCGCCGCCTTTGCTGTCCGCCGGGGCCCAGTCGATCTCCTCCCACGCGCTCTGGCCCACGTCACCGATCAGCAGGTCGCCCGTGCCCGCGTCGAAGGAGAACCGCCAGGGGTTGCGCAGCCCGTACGCCCAGATCTCGTCCTTCGCGTCCGGCACCCCCACGAAGGGGTTGTCCGGCGGAATCGCGTACGGCTCGCCGCCACTCGGGTCGATCCGCAGCAGCTTGCCGAGCAGCGTGTCGAGGTTCTGCCCGTTGCCGTGCGGGTCGCCGCCCGCGCCGCCGTCGCCGAACGCGATGTAGAGGTAGCCGTCGGGGCCGAACTGGATGTCGCCGCCGTTGTGGTTGGCGTACGGCTGCGTCTGGGTGAGGACGGTGCGCCGGGTGTCCGGCCGGATCCCGCCGTCCCGCACGGCGAACTCGTCCACGGTGCTGGTGCCTTCGCGGTTCGTGAACGAGATGTAGAAGTGCGCGAACTCCTTGTCGAACGCGACGCCCAGCAGGCCGCGTTCACCGTCGGTGGTGGTCTCGTCGGATATGTCGAGGACGGGCTCACCGAGTCCCTGATCGTCCAGAACCCGTACGGTGCCGGCGCGTTCGGCTATCCAGACCGTGTCACCGGGCCCGGCGGTGCCGGCGATGGGATTCTGGGCTCTGGCCACTTCCTTGAGCACGACCTCCGCCGCCCGGTGTGGGGCTGCCGGCTCGTCGGCGGAGGCCGAGGTTAAGGCGAGGGAAGCAACGAGGCAGATGGTGCCGACGATCGCCGAGCTTCTGGTGCGAATTTTCACCGTGAGCCTCCTGGAGGCGGCGAATGGGGGTGACCCGGCTGCTTGGGGCAGAGTGGTGTGGGTGTCGCCCGCGCCAGCGCGCAACCTGGGTGGGGGGATTGTGTGCTACTGGCTACGGATGAGGGTACAGGGACGGGAGCGCTTGGAGTAGACCAATGCGCCGTATCAGGCGAGATCCCACCAGGAGCAGCAGAGCGAACCCAGCACGGCCGCGAGGAGGCCCGGCGGCGCGGCGAAGCACAGGGTTCCGCGGATTCCGGCCAGGGAGACGAGCAGCGCGGCGAGCAGTGGTCCGCCGACCGAGCCGAGGTTGCCGCCGACGCGTTCCAGGCCGAAGGCCCGGCCCGGCCGCAGTACGCGCGGCGCGGGGCGAGTGAGGTCAACAGCGCGGCGCGTGCCGGGAACCGTACTCCGCGCGAGGCCCAGACCAGGGCCCGCAGGAGGCCGGTCCGCCGGACGGTGGCGGCGCGTCCGACGTGGATGTGGATGCTGCGGGTGAAGTACCAGCCCGGACAGACCGTGGCGAACTCGGCGACGCCGTCGGCCGCGGAGGGCCGACGTCCTCGCAGGAACCGCGAGTCGTCGCTCGGCGGCACATGGCCCGACCCGTCGAGGTCGGGGAAGGTGTCGGGGTCGTGCGCGAGGTGTCCGGAGCAGTAGCCCAGCGCGTCGCAGTGCCACACGTCGACCACCGTTCCCCCGACGGGTGCGGCGTCCTCCCCCCGCACCGTGATCCGCAGGCGCAGCGGGACGCCCGGGCGGCCCTCCGCGATGTCGGCGCGGAACCCTGCGCCGACATCGCGACGGCGCGGGGGAAACACTCATCGGCCCTCACCCATCCATCCACTTCAAGCTTGGAACGACTGCACCCTCTCATCACTTCAAGCTAAGAGTGAACAGGTCGACCATTCGCTCCATGCTTGGAGTATGGTGGAGGAATGGAAGAGGAACGTGAGGCCAGCGGGCCGCGCCAGCTCGACAGCGATGAGCAGCAGCAGTGGTACGCGTTCGCCTATGTGCTGACCCAGTTGCCGGCCGCTCTGGAGACGCGGATGCAGCGGGCCGCGGGCATCGCCCACTTCGACTACGTGGTGATGTCCGCGCTGTCCATGGCACCGGGGCGCACCCTGCGCATGAGTGAGCTCGCCCAGTACGCGGGAAGCTCGCTCTCCCGGCTGTCCAACGTGGTCATCCGTCTGGAAAAGCGCGACTGGGTGCACCGCCACCCCGACCCCGCCGACGGACGATCCACGCTGGCCACCCTCACCGACGAGGGGATGGGCAAAGTCGTCGCCGCGGCGCCCGTGCACGTCGACGCCGTGCGCGGCCTGGTCTTCGACCCGCTGACCAAGGCGCAGCAGCGTCAGCTCGGCGCCGCCTCCCGGCGCATCCTCGGCGCGCTCGACGCACCGTGCCCCACCGACTGGGCGCCCTCCGACGCCATCTCGCCGGCCGACCAGGACTGACGGTGGGTAGGTGACGCGGCTTCCCCCAGCACACGCCCCTTCATCCATCGCCCGGCCGTCCGGGAACACCCCGCCTACTGCAAGGAGTTCGCATGCCCACCATCGCCATCGTCGGAGCCGGCCCGGGACTGGGCCTGTCCATAGCCCACGTCTTCGGAAGCCACGGCTTCGACGTCGCCCTCGTCTCCCGCAACAAGGACAAGCTCGACGCCCTGGTCATCGAACTCACCGAGGCCGGGATCACCGCGGAGGGCTTCCCCGCCGACGCGGGCGACACCGCCCAGCTCACCGATGCGCTCCAGGCCGCGACCGGGCGGTTCGGACGGATCGACGTCCTGGAGTTCTCACCCCACGCGGGCCTGGCCCTGACTTCGCCCAAGGACGTCACCGTCGACACCCTGCGCCCGCAGATCGACTCCCTTCTTTTCGGCGCGGTCGCGGCCGTCCGGGCGGTGCTCCCCGGGATGCTTGAGGCCAAGGCGGGCACTCTGCTGTTCACCACCGGCGGCGGCGCGATCAACCCGTACCCGATGCTCGCCGACGCCAACATCGCCCAGGCCGGGCAGCGGAACTGGGCGATCAACCTCCACAACACCCTCGCCGTCGACGGCATCTACGTGGCCAACGTGGCCATCAACCTCATGATCGGCGCTCACGCCCCCGCAGGCGTCCCCCACCGCGCGCCCTCCGAGATCGCTCTCGACTACTGGAAACTGCACACCACCCGCGAGCAGGCCGAGCACTTCATCGGCGGCTGACCTCCGGCACACTGACAACGGGTCGCCACCGCACGCGCTGCCGGAGAAGGCCGGCGGCCACCCCGGCCGTCTGCGGGAAGGCGGCTGCCCCGGCCCTTCCCGAAGCATCGCGAAGACCGTCCCCACCGTTGGGGGCGCGCTGTGCCTGTCGTCTGTACGGGACGTCGAGCAATACGTGGCCCACCCCGGCTTCGCCGACACCTCGGCATGGCAGGAACCACCATGCCCCCGCCCACTGCACCCCGGCCGCCGGCCTTCGTCACCGGCGCCTCCAACGGCATCGGCACGGAGATCGCCCGGGAACTCGCCGGCCGCGGCTACGACATCATCGGCACCGGCCGCAGCGACTCCGTGGACACCATCTCCGAACAACTTCGCGCCCTGGGCGCCACCGTCCATCCGTTCCGCGCGGACCCGGGGCACCTACGACGGCGTCGAAGACCTCTGGAAGCAGGTCCAGCCGATCGCGAGGCCCCTGGACATCGCCGTACTCAACGCCGGCGTCAGCATCGGCGGCGCCTTCGCCACCGACACCGGCCTGGAGGAGGAACCCAACCCCATCGCCCTGAACATCAACGCCATCGTCCACCTCGCCAAGCGCGTGGTGCCCGGCACGCCGGCCCGCGGCCGGGGCCGCATCCTGATCACCTCGTCCATTCCCCGCCACCACACCCACCCCCTACGAGACCGTCCACGGGCCCTCGAAGGCGTTCGGCTACTCCTTCGCCGAGTCCCTGCGCGAAGAGCTCCGCGGCAGCGGAGTCACCGTCACCGCGCTGCTGCCGGGCGCCACCGACAGCGACTTCCACGCCCGCGCCGGCATGGGACAGACCGCCATCGGCAAAGGCCGGAAGAACGACAAGAGGCTCGTTGCCGAGCAGGGCGTCGACGCCCTCGTCGCCGGGAAGGACCACGTCGTCGGAGGTGACCGCGCCACCAAGCGACAGGCCCTCCTCCACCGCTTCCTGCGCCCAGAACACGCGCGGCGCGCCGCCCCGGCGGAGCGCCTGTACGTGGACGGTGTCGGCCTGGCGGTGGCGTTCGGCCCGGTTTCAGCCGTTGCCGGGCGGGGAAGGCGGGCGCGGCATGCGGCGTCGTTCGTATCTGGGGACGGGCCGGCTGGGGCGGATGACCACGGTGGGCGGTCCTTTCTGCCGGCGTCGTGCCTGGCCCTGGCAGAACAGACACTGGGGCCCGCCAGGGGCTGTGGGGTCGACGGGAGCTCCGGGGTGCTGGGCGCATCCCGAGCTGTTGCGGGGGCGGGAGAGTTCCCGGGCGACGACGAATGCCGCGTGCGTGAGATCGCCCAGATGCACGAACGTCTCGTCCTCGGACCGGTAGTTGATCTCCGCCGCCAGGTCATTGATCTGCGCCATGGTCTGCGCGAGGACGGCGTGGTCGTAGGGCGGGGGCGGGACGGCCCAGTTGTGGCGCGGGGTCCGGGGTGCCGCTTTCACATCCGGCCGGCCGGTGCGGCGGTGGCTGTTGCACAGGAGGCAGCGTCCCCAGCCGGCGGGGGCTTCGGTGTCGACGGCGCCCTTCGGATGCAGATCGCAGCCGGTCGCGTTGCGGTCCGGGGCCAGGTTCCGGGCGACGTTGAACAGCGCGTACAGGCTGTCGGCGATCTCCTCGTACTCGGTGGGGTCGGCGGGCACCTGGAGCGCGCCGATGAGTTCCCCGACACCCGCGAGCCTGGAGTAGAGCTCGTTCAGCAAGAAGGGCCTGCCGGTGGGGACGCGATAGGCGGAATGGTCAACGGAATCCACGGAACCCACTATGTCGTGAAGTGCCCCACCGCCGCCCGCTTTTCACCCGATCGGGTGTCCGTCGGAGGTCACGGCTGCGCGGGCGGCGGGGCCCGGGCCGGCAGAGTGCGGGATCCGGTGCGGTACGCGTGCGGATCCACTTCCAGCCGGCCTCGACCGTCAGGGGGGTCCCTGCGCAGGAGTACGAGGGTGGGCTTGTGCACGTCGGTCATCACCATTCCGGGGTGGTCGACATGGCGCCACTCGGGCAGGTGGAGGGAGAGATCGGGGGCAGCGAGGACATCGCCGCCGCCCGCGAGATGACCGTGTGGGACAGCAATCCGGAGCCGCCGGCCGCCCTCCCGCCCGACCCGACGCGGATCGGCCGGAATGGGCTCAAGGAGCGGCGCGGGACTCGCCACCCGCTACGACAAGTCCCCGACCAGCTACCTCGCCGGACTCCGCCTACACGGCGCGGTCATCCGGCTGCGTAGCCTCCGCCGGGGACCGGAAGTCGGCACACGCTCTACGGCCGGTAGCGGATCTCCAACATCACGCAGCCTCCGGTTGTCCGGTACGGGCCGTGTTCCATGCCCGGGGGCCGGGCCGCGAAGTCTCCGGCACGGAAGGTCTGATCGAGGGTCAGGTCGTGCAGGTCGCCTTCGAGCAGATGGACCTCCTCGACCCACTCGTGCCGGATCACGCCGGAGAGCGAGGTGTCGAGGCCGGGCTCCCAGCGCACCAGTCGGGTCAGCACCTCCGGATCAGCCTCGTCCCTGCTCAGAATCCTTTCGGCGGTCCCGGGCTGCGGCCCGGTGCGCCACTGCATGGTGTCCGGTGAAAAGAATTCCCGCTCGTTCTTCATGACGGTGACCTTCTGTAAGCAGTGAGGAGTAAGGAGCCGGGGCGGCCGGATTCCGCTGGAAGCGTGACGTACGGGGGCGGAGGTTGCAACATTCGCGTCTGCGGCGGTCCCGCCCACGGGCCCAGGGCTGTTCCGGCATGCCGGGACGCCGACCTGAGAGTAGTGCGTTCACCTGCCACGTCACGCAGGTCCCGAGACGGACCTCGCTGACCGTGCGCCTCAGGGGTGACAACCGTCCACCGGCGCCGGGTGGCGAGTCGTCGGTCCGCGCGGGCGCAGACCGACGCCGTGTCCCGGTATGCCCGGACCCCGGCCGAAGAGGGCCAACGCCCCACGAGGGACCGGGCCTGGTACTGGGTGAACTGGGTGGTGTGTGCCTTTTCGAGTGCCACAGGTGCCCGGGGCGTTCCTTCACGCACCGCTACGACCGCCCGTGACGAACGAGGGCCCTGCCTTGGTTTCGAGTTCACGGATCGTCGGCGCCCGCGGGCTTGCGGTGGCGACATCGCGCTGCTCGACTCCAGCGAGGTGTCTCGCACGCCGCGAGTGCACTCAGCGGCTCCCGTCGGTCGCCCCGGTTTCACGGCGTCTCGCAGGAATCTGGAGGGAATCGCCGACGCCCTCGACGTTGTCCAGGCGCTCGGCGCCCTCGGCCAAGCCCTGAGGTGACACATAGGGAACGCTATGCGCCGGTGTCCTGCGCGGGAGATCCGTCGTCGAACTTTCGGGGGGGGGCTTCTTGCCGACTGACCTCGGTCCCGGTGCCGTGAGGATGTGGGCCGGCGGCGTGGCATCCGGACGGCACCGGATGCCACGCGGACAGCGGGCGGAGCGCCGCTCACTCCGGGCGGACGACAACTGCGGCGACGCCGCGAGCCGGCGTGCCAGGTGTCGCACGGCGACGGCAGCGCGCCGACATGCTCAGCTCTGGTCCTCGCAGAGAGCCGTGTCCAGCACCGTGGCCATCTGCTGGGCCGGTGGATTGGTACCGAGAAACGCGTTGGTCATCACCGAGGCACGCCGGCCGTCCTTGGTGACGAGGGTCTGGGAGTGGTAACCGGCAACACCGCCGTTGTGCCCCCACGCCTCGCCGCCGCACGACAGGGCGGTCCTGAAGACTCCGAGGCCGTAGATGCCGCCGGTGACGTCCGGGGCCTTCTCCATCTCCTCCAGCGCCGCCGCTGACACGACGCGTCCGGCCGTCAGGGCCTGGTAGAAGGTGCCGAGGTCCTCCAGCGTCGAGATCATCGCCCCGGCGGAGCTGAAGACGGACGGGTCGTAGGAGATGACCGGGGTCCAGAAGTAGAACGATCCGATGCGTACGCCGTGGTAGCCGTTCACCGCCGGGGCGGGCAGGGCGCGGTTGCCGGGGGCGGGGAAGACGGTCCGCGCCAGGCCGAGGGGCTCGATGATCCGGCTGGTGACGGCCTTGTGGACCGGCGCGCCCGTCAGCTTCTCGATGAGCATGCCCAGAATCAGGTAGTTCGTGTTCGAGTACGTGAAGCCGGCGCCGGGCGCGGAGACCGGGGACCGCTTCAGACCTTCCTTCACCAGGGTGGCCAGTTTGTACGTGCCGTCCGGTTCGGCCAGGCCGAGGGAGACCATCGGGTCGTAGGCCGCGATTCCGCCGGTGTGCTGGAGAAGGTGCCGCACGGTGATGCGGGTGCCGTCGTAGCCGTTGCCGGTGACGGTGCCCGGCAGGTAGGTGTCGATGTCCGTGTCCAGCGAGACCCTCCCTTCGTCGACCAGTTGCAGGACGGTCGCAGCCGTGAAGGTCTTGGTCTGGCTGCCGATGCGGAAGTGCTCGTCGGACTGGATGGACTTGGTGGTGTTGATCGTGCCGGTCCCGGCGGACAGCGTCCAGGACGTGGTGCCGTCGCCCGCGTGGACGGCGGCGCCGGGGCCCGCGGCGGCCTGCAGTGTGTTCAGCGCCGTGCGCGTGGCGGGGTGCTCGTCGGCCGGGGTGGCGTGTGCCGCTGCCGTCGGCAGCATGACGAACGCCGCGACCGCCGCGCCGATGACGGTGGGGAGCAGCTTCTCGCTGTGCTTCATTCTGTTCTCCTCAGGTCTGGAGGAAAGAGCCTTGAACGGAAGGGGAAGATGGGGTTGAGCGGACTGTCCGCTAAGCGTTGAATTCATCGAACTGCGGTACCCGGTAGGACGGTTGGTGCAGAGCGCCGGGCCACTGGAAGACCATGAGCGTCAGCGAGGCCGGGCTCGCGCTGCCCGGGTGGATGTGGCCGCCGTACAGGTCGGGGACCTGTGGCTTGCCCCGGTGGCCCGGCGGCAGCAGGTTGTCACCGACGATCTGCTGCTTGGGCGCGCTCCACACACGGCGTCGGGCGGCGCCGCGGTCCTGGTGCGGATCGAGTGGTCGGTGATGTCGAAGTAGCTCATGCGGTACCGGTCGCGGATGCGCTTGCCGGCCCAGTGGTACGGGCGGTAGCGCCAGGTGGCACCGTGGTCGTCCGTGTAGGCGACGCCGGACATCAGGGATCCGTCGTGGCCCGCGGGCGGCTCCCGGGTGCCGACGGAGGTGTACTGGATGTACGTGCGCCCGCCGAACTCGACGCAGTCGTCGGGGATCCTGCTGACTTCGTGACCGAACCCGTTGTCCGCGTCGGTCCGGTAGGCGAACAGTCGCCTGGCCTGGCCGCCGGTGGGCATCGCCCAGGTGAACGAGACGGGGGTCGCGCCCGAGGCGTCGAAGCCCGGCCGGCACGGCATCAGCGGCGAGCCGAGGTAGTCGCCGTACTGCCGCGTGCCGGACCACGTGTCGCCGAAGACATAGCCCCAGGTGCCGTCGTGTTCACGGTGGTACGGGATGCCGAGGTCGCTGGAGGTCACGCCCTGGGCGGCGGCCGAGTCGCCGGGCCCGTCGCACAGGGGCGTGCCGCGCCGCGCGGCCCAGGCGGGGGCGACCGGTGCGGCGCCGGCCAGGCCGAGGGCGAGGCCGCCGCCGGCCCTGAGAACGGCACGGCACGGGACCGGGGGCCGGCGGTCCGGGCAGGACGGTTCGGGCATGGCTCTTCCTCCGGAGGACGGGGGTAGGACCCGCGGTCGGTGCGTCGGCGCGCGCCGCGCCGGTGGCCGGCGGGGCGGCGAACGCGAGGGCCGTGCCGAACGCGGTGAGGCGGAGGGGCGTCATCGGGATCCCTTTGTCGAGAAGTGCGCGCGGCGGGACGTGGAGCCGCCGTCCGGATGCCCTGATGCTGGTGCCCTGACCGCTCATGGGACAGGTCATGCCACCGGCCATTTGTGACCGGCCGCCATGGGACGCCCACTGCCCGTGCCGCCGCGTCCACGGGCGTTACGCCTCCGAGGTCAGAGGGCGTCGGCCCCAGGAACCGCCCGGCCGATCGTGCCGGGCCGATCGGCAGGACGTCCCTGGGGAGCGGGACGACGGCCGGTGCGCAGTCGTCGCGCTGCCCGCGGAGCGGCCCTGCGAGGTGGCGCCGTGGCCGACGGGCCCCGCCAGGCTGTCACCGGGCAGGGCGGCGGAGGCGGGCCGGGATACGGATCGGGTACGTGGCCCGGTTGGGGCTCCGGTTCGGATACGGCTGCTCCGAAGGCGGGTCCGCCGCGCGGCACGGCGATGGTGGCTGCCAGGTGGCGGCGATCCCCGGCTCCGAGGCCGACGGCGTCCGCGAGCAGATACACCTTCCCCGTGCGGCGGTTCGTGGACCCGCCGCTCTCCAGTCGGCGAATGGTGCGCACGCCGGCCCCGGACCGCTCGGCCACCTGTTCCTGCGTCAGGCCCGCCTCGTCGCTTTCCTGACCGGCATGGTGCCGACCGTGCTGACAGGCTCGCGGAGTGGGGCTGGATGTCACCGGGACGTGTACGCGGCCTGTACCGGCGTTGATCGGAGCCGGCCCGTCGAGGCCCCGGCCGGGGCGATGTCGGCCGACTCGGGCTCGGGCACGCTGCCAGGCGCCGGGATCCGCAGGGTGCGCAGGGTGCGCAGGGTGCGCACGACCGTACTGCTCACCGCCTTGTTGCCAGCTTCGATGACCCGGCTCTCGCCTCGGCGGTCAGGCGCTGTTCGGTGCTGGTGGTAGCGGTGCGTGGTGAGGGCAGGCTTCGAACGCCCGGATCGCCGGCCCTGCGAAGCGTCGGGAGGCCGCGACCTGGGTGGCGTGGATCCCCTTGTTGGCCATGAGTACGAGAATGAGGTCGTCCAGGACGGGCCCGTCGACCGAAGTCTCCGTCCCGGTGATGCAGGACGTGCGACCCGAGGCGGCAAACGCGATGGTGTCCGCGATCTCGGAAACCTGGCCGATGGATCCGAGGGCGAGGACGCTCGGCTGCCCGGAATTCACTCGCCGGCCCGTCGCCGGCGCAGCAGCTCGGCTGCGATCGAGTAGGGCGGTGCCGCGGCCCGGGAGCGGGCGGCATGTTCGACGATCGCGTCCTGGACGAAGCGGTCGTCGGCGGGTCGGGGGTATGTGGCGTAGATCGGCTGGAGCATCGCGGCATCGAGGTCGGTGAAGAGGCCGGCGTCGGTGAAGACACCTTTGTGGGTCAGGTAGGTCAGCAGTCCGCGCCGGTGGGCAATGCCGAGGGAGGAGTGCAGGGCGATCGCTTCCCACACCCGGTCGGCATCCGCCGCGGCGATGCCGTGCTCGGTCAGCACGGATGCCGCCAGATCAGCGCCTTCCACTTCGAAGCGGGCCTGGCCGGCCGCGAGGGTGCCCAGCCCCAGATCGTGCATCACGCAGGCGGCGAAGAGCAGGTTCTCGTCGTAGGCCGCGTCGTTCAGGCAGCCTTCCTGCTCGGCCAACAGGCGGGCGAACAGGAAACTGCGGATGCTGTGGTCGGCGATCGGCGTGCTCTCCGACTTCTGTACGAGGTCGAGGCTCGCATGGGCCAGCCGGCTCGTGGGCAGGGCAAATGTGTCGTTCATGCCGCGACCGTATGAGGGTGGGGCAAGGACGAGAAGTGGCCCGAGTGCCGTACACCGCCAGGATCGGGTCACGATGCCGACGAATCGATCAGCACCAGGTGGCGGTCCTCGTCCCGCCGGGTGCGTCGGCGACTCCCGCCGATGTGTGAGCGATCGGACCAGGGAGCGCACCGCGCCTTGTCCTACGACTTCGGCCGACGGCTTCAGCGGGCGGCCCGGGCCGGGCGGTACCGGCTGCGGAAGGTGGTTGGTGTGGTGCCGGTGCGCTGGACGAAGTACTTGACGAAGTTGCTGGTGTCGAGGAAGCCGAGACGGGCCCCGATGCCCGCGACGGGTTCGTCGCCGTGGGCGAGGAGGCGTTTGCCCTCCAGCACGACGCGCCGGTCGATGAACTCCTTGGCGCCGACACCCGCGGCGGCGACCGCGGCCCGGGTCAGGGTGCGCGGCGAGTATCCGAGGGCGCGTGCGTAGTGCCCGACGTCGCGGGCACGGGTGAAATCGCGGCGGGCGGAGACCTGCGACATGTTCACGATCGCCTGGACCCCGTTCTCCTCCGACGCCAGGGCCACGTTCGCCGTCGCGTCCATCAGGCCCGGAAGGATCGGATAGGTGAAGTACAGGGCATCGATGCCCTTCGTCGCCTCCGCCAGGGAGCCGAGGTGGAGGACGTCGCCCTCCACGGTCTGCGCCCCGAGGCCGGCAAGCCTCTCGGAGCGCTCATCGACTCGGCGGACCAGTGCGCGGACGCGGTGCCCGCGCTGGAGCAGCAGTTCGGCGGTGTCGCCACCGGTCTGGCCGGTCGCCCCGATCACCAGAAGGTTATGTTTCATGACTTTCCCGGAATCTGTCGTGGGCACGGTCACGCAGCACCTGGCCAGAAGGTGACGTCGAACGCTACAACCGTGCACCGATCACCTGGTGGACCGAAGATATGGCGCTCGCCCCTTCACCGACCGCGGCGGCTACGCGCTTGGTGGACCCGTAGCGCACGTCCCCGACCGCAAAAATACCCGGAACACTTGTCTCAAATGGAAGTGGATCACGCCCGAGTATCTCCCACTGCCGCCCTAGATTCTCATCGGGGATGTGACTTCCTGTGCATATGAATCCCTTTCCGTCGGTACAACAACATCCGTTCAGCCAGCCAGAAGCCGGGTATGCACCGATGAAACAGAACAGTCCACAGCATGACACCACAGTTTCTTCGTGATGTGACGAGTTCGTCAGCCGAATCGCTTCAAGAGAAGCTCCTCCTTGAAGCTCTGTGACTTCTGTCGACGCATGCACCGCAATCCGAGGGTGGACAGAAATCCTATTTATCAGATAGGAGGACATGCGGGCGGAAAGATCTTCCCCCCGGACCACCAGATTCACCATGCACCCTCGACCGGCCAGGAAAAGGGCAGCCTGTCCGGCCGAGTTGGCGCCGCCTACGACGGCCACTTCTTTTCGGGCACAGGAGCGCGCCTCCATCTCCGTCGCCGCATAGTAAATACCGGCGTGCTCGAACTCATTCCAACGGTCGATGGGGAGCGACCTGTAGCGTGCCCCCGTGGCGACGATGGCGGCCCTGGCGGGAATCTCAACACCGTCGGAGAGGAGAACGGTGAGTCGATCACCACTCGTCCGGATGGCCACTACCGTGCTAGGGCTGTAGATATTGGCACCGAACTTCAGCACCTGCGCCGATGCACGTCGGGTCAGCTCTGCTCCGCTGAGCCCTTGGGGAAATCCGAGGTAATTCTCGATGCGCGAGCTGGCTGCTGCCTGTCCACCAGGCCCAACAGTGTCCAACATGACCGTTGCGAGCCCTTCGGAGGAACCGTTGACGGTTGCCGCCAACCCTGCGGGACCGCCTCCGACGACCACGAGATCAACGTCCGCGCTCCGGCCCTTGCGATAAGAGAGGCCAAGTTTTGTGGCCAGTTCGGCCGGAGTGGCCTTCACCAGCTTTTCTCCAGGCAGAAGAACTGCCGGCAAGTCGTCGACGGAGAGTGCTGACACGTCCATCAGAAATTTCGCTTCGGAAGTATCGACGTCCAACCAGGAGTGAGGCAGCTCCAGTCGGGCAACGTACGTTCGAAGCGACATCGACTCAGCAGAGAATGAGCTTCCGATGATTTCGATGGTCTGGGCCGCCGCGTATTTCAGGATTGCACGGCGAGCCCTGAAGGCTGCCAATATGATGTCCGCGATTTCCGCCTCGGTCTCCATGAGGTTGCGAAAATTCTCTGCGGAAATCCGGTATATTCGGCTGCTGCGAACGGCCCGCGCAGAAAGAAACACAGTCTGCCCCGTGAGCAGGCCGAGTTCGCCCAGAAATGCACCGGGGCCGAATGTCGCAATCACCTCTTCGGGCGCGTCGGCTGTCGCCTCGCGCACCACCTCGACCTCACCGTCGTCGATGACGACAAGATCGTATGTCTTATCACCAATGCGGTGTATGACGTGACCTGCGGTGACGTCTTCGACAACGCCGAGATCGAACAAATGAACCAGTTGCCGTTGGCTGAGGGTCGGATATGCCAGGTCCTCAGAGACTCCGGGACCTGCGTCTGAACTGCTCATCGTGTCCCCCGGTAACCATCCGGTTCGGGAACCCGGTCGCGTACCCCATGCACCAGCGTATGTCCCGATGCCCTGGATCGGCCATCCGAGCCACCATTGCCTGGCTCTTGGCTCATCGGATCCCCGGCTCGAAACCAAACGCGGGTGCGGCCGAAGTCCACGAGGTCACCCTCCCGCCGCACCCGCGTACGGATTACTACGCGGACCCGGCGGGAACATCGCGAACGACCTCGGTCAGCTCGCCGGAACCGATGTCGTAGAAAAGGCCGTAGATCTCGATGTGCTTCGGAGTTCCCGGGCTGTTGCGGATCAGACTCACGTCGTAGTTGAGTGACTTTTCGAAGTCGGTGATGGAGATTCCGTCCCAGTCGTACAACGACGAGATGTCGGCGTGATGCTCATGTTTCCATGCAGCGGTGATCCCCTCCGCCGTGAAGGAGGTGGCGCCGCAGAATGAGTGGTGCACGACGGCAACCCGCTCGATTCCGAAGAGGTGTTGGGAGACCGTGATCGAGCGCAGAGCGTCCGTTGCACGTCCACCCCCGACGATGAGAGGGAACACCGTCGCCGTAGAACCTGTCTTTCTGCCCGCCTCGTCGAGAATGAGGTCGCCAGGATAGATTTCGTCACCGAAGTGATCGGACACGGCTTGCGCAGCATCGGCCGCGCGGGGATCGAAGCAATAGATGGCGATCGTCCTGACGGGAATCGAACTGGTGATGATCTCCCGGGCTGCCGGTTCACTGGAGTCCGACTGCCCCCGGAAAGTGAATTCAGAAAAACCAGACATACTCAACTCCGATTCTCGTGGTACAGCCCGGGAACTTTTCACACGAAAGCCCGGGATACAGAAAAATGCATGGAGGCGCAGAACCGCCTCCGTGAACTTGCGGTGGGCAATTCTGAACGAAGTGTGCCGACGGCGTCTCACGATTCCGGTTCTTCGCCTACTTCCCCCACGGGCCACTGGCTATGCCACGCTCCATGGTGGTGACTCCATCCGCCTCCCGCTCGCGCGCCAGATGGTAAGCGAGGGCGTAGGGGGGCGCGGCGGTCTCGGAGCGGGATCGTGGGCGATAACTTCGTCGGCGAAATGGCGGACCCACCCGAGCCGCGGGTAGGCGGAATGGATCTGCTCCTGTTCCCTGGCCGCGAGGTCGAAATGTTTGCCGAAGTCCATCCAGATGCCTTCGTAGGTGAGACGGGTCAGCAATCCCATTCGTTCGGGGATCTGCGGAGTGCTGTGAAGTGCGATGGCCTCCCAGACCCGGTCGACGTCCCGGGCGGGAATTCCGATACCGGTCAGCACTGCGGCGGCAAGGTCAGCGCCTTCCATCTCGAACCGGAGCCGGCCGGGTGCGTCGGGGCCTGTTCCCAGGTCGTGCATCACATGGGCGGCGAAGAGGAGTTCCTCGTCGTAGTCCGCGTCGTTCAGGAGGTCTTTGTGGGCGGCGAACAGACGGGCCCAGTAGAAACCGCGAATGCTGTGGTTGAGCACAGACGGTTGCACCGCAGCACGTGCCGCGGCGAGGCTTGCCCGCACCAGCGGCCCGGCGGGAAGAGCGAGCACCTCGTTCGACAGCCTCCCGAGAGGGCGGGGGTTTCGGTCATGAACTCGACGCTACGAGTCCGGACCTCCTGCGAAAAGTGGCACGGATGCCATCAAGCGCTAGAATCGTGCCACCATGACAAACAGACACCACGTCGCAGTGCTCGTACTGCCCGGTGTGCTCCCGCTCGAGTTCGGCACCGCGACGCAGATCTTCGCGATGGACCCCCACTACGAGCTGACCGTGTGCGGTGACACCGACACCGGCCTGGTGCCGGGGTGCGGCTTCGCGATCACCGTCGCGGCCGGCCTAGAGGCGCTGGATGACGCCGGCACCGTGATCATTCCGGGTTACGAGGACATCGACGCAGCCCTGTCGGCTGAGCTTCTGGCGGCGCTGTGCGCAGCTCACGCCGGAGGCGCCCGGCTCGTCTCCATCTGCACCGCGGCTTTCGCCCTTGCCGCAGCCGGGCTGCTCGACGGGCGCCCCGCGACCACACACTGGCGTCACGCCGAGCAACTGCGTCAGCGCTACCCACACGTCGATGTCCTGCCGAATCAGCTCTACGTCGACGACGGCGACATCCTCACGTCCGCCGGTGTGACCGCGGGAATTGACTTGTGCCTGCACCTGATCCGCACCGACCGCGGCGCTGCGGCGGCGAATACGCACGCGCGTGATCTTGTCGCGCCGCCACGGCGACGGGGAGGCCAAGCACAGTTCATCGGACAATTCCGTCCCGAAGCGAGCGGAGACACACTTGCACCCCTGCGGGAGTGGATGCTCGACAACCTCGCGAAGCCCCTGACCCTCAGCAACCTCGCAGAACGCGCGAATATGTCACGGCGGACGCTGATCCGCCGCTTCCACGAGGAGACCGGCGCTCCGCCCATGACCTGGCTGACCGACGCACGCATCGACCGGGCGCGCGAACTCCTGGAGGCGAGCACCGTGCCCGTCGAGCAGATCGGCCGCCTGTCCGGTCTCGGCGCTCCCGCTTCCTTGCGGGCCACATTCCATCGGCACCTTGGCACCTCCCCTCAGGAATACCGGACCCTGTTCCGCCACAAGGAGGACATGGCGGACGCATGACCGTCATGACTCCGCCGCATCCGAGGGTGGTGCGTTGATCACTTGAGGGTGCCATCCGCGTGCCGGGCCGGCATCGCCAGGTGGTTCGGGGGTCGACCGTCGCCGTGACGTGCCGTCCACCGGAAGCGCGGCCAGCGTGTACGAAAGCGTCGTGGCGCTCATCGTGCGAGCGTTTTCCAGCCAGGTGCCGGTCGGGGTCCGGACGGAGAGGGCCCATGCCGAGGGCGGCTGACCGTAGTTGAGCGTGAGTTTCTGGCCCTTGACCCCGGTGAAGGCACAGTGGCCGTGGCATCCCGCAGTGGTGATCTCCTACCGGCCGGGTGCCGCCTCCCACCGTGAGTGTCCCGCCGTCCACGTCCGGTATCAGCGCCGCAGTCAGCTTGCCGGTGGCTGGATAGAGGGGCCGCGCGTACAGGTAGTGTGTGCCACCGGCCGACGGAGCCCGCGGGGCCAGGCCGATGCCCGCGGTACCCACCGACCCGAGCGTCACCTCGCTGGTTGCGCCCGGTGCGAGATGGCTGACGTGCGGCCACGAGGTCAGGGGGGAACCGCTGAACATGACCGCCGCGCCGTCGCCCTCCGCCGCTTGGACGGTGTACCGGAGCTGGCGCCCGGGCCGGTCGATCTCACCGGTGACGGCCGTGCCCGATGCGGAGAGGTCCTGGGTGGCGGGCGCGGAGAACCGGAGAGACAGCGCGCCGGTCACCGGGGCATCGGGCGTCACCGTCAGGGTGTATTTCGTACCGGGGGTGAGCCCGGTGTCGTACGCGACGTCGTTGCTGTTCTTGGTCACGAGGGTGAGCAGGGTTCCGGTGCCGCCCGTCGGCCCGACCAGCCGCAGCCACGTCTGTTCCGGCACGGTGTTGTCGGTGACACCGAACCCGAGTGTTCCGTTGTCCGGTGCCGTGATTTCGGCCGTGGCGCCTTACCTGGTGGCGGTCGTGATCGGCGTGGCGGGGGACGGTGTTGGTGAGGCGGATCAGAGGGTGGAGCAACCTCGCGTGGTGACCGTCACAGGGCTCCGGCGTCCCGGGCCGTCCAGGCGCTCGGATAGATCGGCCGGAAGCCGAGCTCCCGGCGGATGCGCTGGTTGGACATGATCCCGAACCACGGGTCGGGATCCGTGAGTTCGTGGAGCCCGGCGGGCACCTCGACGCCGTTGAGCTGGTACAGATCGACCGTCGTGACAGGGGCGTCATCGGCGATGTTGTAGATCCGGCCGGCGATGCCCGGCGCGTACAGCAAACGCATCAGCCCCTGGGCGACGTCCGCGTGGTGGGCCATCTGCAGGCGCTGGTGCGGCGCCCAACCGACGGCCCAATGCAAGGAGTTGGCGAGGTGCGGGTCGCCCTCGCCGTAGACGAAGGGGAGCCGCCCGATGCGTACGTCCAGGCTCTTGAGCGCGAGCAGTTCACGCTCGGCCTCGGCCTTGGACTCGGGGTAGGCGCCCCACATCTCGCCGCCCGGTCGGCTCTCGTCCTCCTCGGTCAGCGGGCGGCCCCGTCCGACGCCGTACACATTGCCCGTGCTGACCTGCACGAACCGCTCCACACCGGAGGCCTGCGCGGCGCGGCCCAGGGCCACCGCGGCGTCCCGGTTGACGGCCCACGCCTCCTCGTCCGGCACCCCGCGGAAGGAGGCGGCGACGTTCACGACGGCGTCCACGCCGACGAGCGCCTTGCCGAGTGTCTCCTCGTCGCGCATGTCTCCTACGGCGACCTGGGCGCCCAGCTCCGCGAAGCGCTCACCGCGGGTTGCATCCCGTACCAGGACTCGCACCTGCTCGCCCGGCTGCCGCTGGGCCAGCAGCCGCGGCACGAAGCGGCGTCCGACCTGTCCCGTCGTACCAGTCACCAAAGTCAGCATGATGTGCTCCTCACGCACTGTGTCGCCTGTCGTTGATGACCAGCCTCGGCGGATGCGGGAACGATCGGGAGAGACCTCTTCATCAGGGGATCGGGAGTCCCTGGATAAGCCGGCCGGCCTCCCGCACCCTGGAGAGGTGAACCGAAGCGAACTCGCCGACTTCCTGCGCCGCGCTCGCGCCCGCCTGGACCCCTCCGACGTGGGCCTCACGGCCGGCGCCCGCCGCCGTACGCCGGGGCTGCGCCGCGAGGAGGTGGCCCAGCTGGCCGGTATGTCCGTGGACTACTACACGCGGATGGAACAGTCCCGGGGCCCGATCCCGTCCCGCCAGATGCTCACCGCGCTGGCACGCGCCCTGCGCCTGACGGAGGACGAACGCGACCACCTCTTCCACCTCACCGGTGAACAGCCGCCGCGTCGGGAGGCGATCAGCACGTACGTGCGTCCGGGCCTGCTCCTGGTGCTGGACCGGCTGCACGACACCCCGGCGATGGTGGTGACCGACTACGGCGAGGTCCTGGCCCAGAACGCGCTGTCACGGGCGCTGAGCGGAGACGTCCTCGCCCGCCCGCCTCAAGGACGCAACATGATCCGCCGTTTCTTCCTGGACCCGGCGGCCCAGGAGCTGTTCCCGCCCGAGGACCGCCCCGAGCGCGCCCGCGAGCAGGTCGCCGGCCTGCGAGCGGTGGCCTCGGCCCGCCCCACGGACCCCGAACCCTCCTCCCTCGTCGCCGAACTATGCTCCGCGAGCGAGGAGTTCGCCCGCCTCTGGGACGAACACGAGGTCGCCGTACGCCGCGCCGCCACGAAACGCTTCCGGCACCCTGCGATCGGCATCCTCGAACTCGACTGCGAGGTCCTCGTCAACTCCGACCACAACCAGCAGCTCGTCATCCACACGGCCCGCCCGGGCACGGAGTCATACCAGCGCTTGCAGTTGCTGCGGGTGGTGGGCTTGCAGGACCTGACGCCGACGAGCTCCTGAACGCCTGCGCGCCTTTCAAGTCCGCTGTCTGCCCACCGCACCTCGTCGGCGGCAGCGATCGGCAGGTCTGAGTACCGTGGGCCGGTGACCGCTTCCCGTCCGGCGGAGTGGGCGAGCAGCGGGATCGCGCGGTCGAACGCGGCACGCGGATAGGCAATGTGCTGATCGCGGATCTCAGCGGCGCGGTCGGGCGTGATGGCCATGATCGGATCTCCTGGAGAACAGGCTGTGGAACATCCCCGGTGACCAGCAGCGTCGCCGGGGATGTTCTCCAGGCCCTTCTTGGTGATCTTCTCGGTGCTGCTGAGGATCGCATCGATCGCGGCTGCACGGATCTGGTGCGAGTGCGCGCCAATCATCCCGCCGGTCCGGTCGTGGAGGAACCGGGCGAGCCGGGCGAGCGTGCCCGTCCGGTGACTGCGCAGGTGCAGGGTTTCTCCAGTGTCCTGACCAGGCCCTTCCATTCGGCGTTACAGGGGAAGGGGTGAGAGGGGATCAGTGTGAAGCGTCCGGCGGTCTGGGCCCTTCGGGTGCCGGTGAGCAGAGTGCTGTGCTCGACGTCGATGCCGGCGTAGACGAATGTGGCCGGGATGCGCTCGGAGAAGTACTTGAGGGTGTCGGCGACTTCGGTGCCGGTGCGACTGGTGAGCGAGCTGTTGTGGATCTCGTCGACCCTACCGACCGCAGGAGCTTGTGAACTGGCTCTGAACTGCGACGATTCGTAGACTACCTGTCCGCGACGGCGAGTTGGGGGCCATTGCTGTAGCTCGTCCGGGTGGTCTCATCGGATGGCTCGTCCACCGGGACGGTGGACGGGTTCAGCGGGTGGGTGGGACGAACTCGGGCTGGTCGAGCAGGCGCAACCAGCTTCCGTCAGGCTGGCGCCGGACGACCTGCGCCCGGGCGCCGACCCCGTCCTTCGGCGGGGTCGAGGTGAGGGCGATGTCGCCGCTGATCAGCGTCGGCAGTGGTTGTTCCGGCTCGAAGTGGGGGCGGTTGGCCAGCACCTTCTCCCATAGCGTACGAATCGCTTCCCGGCCCACCGTCCGGTCACCGGGCGGGTAGGCCATCACTGCATCCTCTTCGTAGAGTGCGGCGACCCCAGTCGCGTCACCGGCGTTGGATCGTTCAACGAACAAGCGGGTGATGTCTTCGGGGCGCATGGCCTTCTCGTATTCCGGCATGGTTCCTCCGTAACGTCGGGCTTCGGTGCCTCCTAGCGTGGTCGCCCGATAATCAGAAGTCCAACAGATGGATCTACTGGAAGCTAGAATTTCTAGTCATGGAGCTGAGGCAGCTGGAATACTTCATCGCCGTCGCTGAAGAACAGAACTTCACGCGGGCGGCCGAGCGGGTGCACATCAGCCAGTCCGGCGTCAGTGCTCAGATCCGCCAGCTGGAACGTGAACTGGGTGCCGAGCTGTTCGACCGGTCGGCGCGCACTGCCACCCTTACCGTTGCCGGAAAGGCTGCGCTCGAACACGCCCGCGCGGCGCTCGCCGCGGCTGGGGCGGTTGGCCAGGCGGTGGGTGAGGTGACCGAGCTGATCCGGGGTCGGCTCATGGTTGGGATGGTCATCGGCTGCACCCTCACGCCGCTGTTCGACGCACTCTCCGTGTTCCACCGGGCGCATCCCGGGGTGGAGATCTCACTGGTGGAGGACAATTCCGACCGGCTCGTCGAGGGGGTGCGCGCCGGCACCGTCGACCTGGCTCTCATCGGGACCGCAACCGCCACCCCCGACGAGCTGGAGGCGTTGACGATCATTAGTGAGCGGCTCGTCGTAGCAGTTCCGGCCGGGCACCCCTTGGCGAAACATCGGAGGGTCACTCTGCGCGACGTGGTCGCGCACCCGATCGTGTGCATGCCACCCGGCACCGGCCTGCGCACAGTATTCGACCGTGCTTGCGCCGCACAGGGCCTCCGACCCGCGATCGCCTTGCAAGCCAGCGCCGCGGATGCCATTGCCGACCTCGCCGCCCGCGGACTCGGCGTCGCCATCCTCAGCGATTCGATGGCCGCGAGCCATCACGACCGGCTCACCGCCCGCACTGTCGACGACGTCGAAACACCCGCCCTGCTCGCCCTGATCTGGAAGAGCGCGCACAGCCCTGCGGTGCGTGAGTTGCTTGTGCACAGCCGGCAGGCATTCAAGCCCGACCCTCGGTAGCAGGAAAACCCTGCAACATCCGATGTGGCTAATGGGCCTGCTTGGGCTGCGCCAGCAGACGGCTGTGGAGTGGTCAGCGGGACAGGGTCACATTATACGTGCAGCCACCATGACGGCTCACGGAAGGGCGGTTCAGGGGCTCGAAGGTGGTCGAAAGGAGTGCTATCCGGGACGCGTAGTTCGGGCTGACTTGGCGGTGCGGTGCTGACTTGGTGCTGACTACGCTCCGCTGAAGTAGGACATTGAGCTGTACTGAGTTTCGTAGAGTCCGGTGATCTTGGCTCAGGCGGACTGCGGGACTTGTTCCAGGCTCTGCCAGAAGTCCCGTTCGTACTCG
>NZ_JBHZEJ010000091.1:0-28420 GCF_042756365.1 Streptomyces sp. NPDC059092 | reverse complement strand
CGCGGCCCGCCGGCCGCCGCCTCCCGCCCACCCGCCAACACGCCCGGGGCGCCCGGCTCGCGTGCCGCCGGGCGCCCCTGGCGCTCTGTCTGCTGATCCCTGCGGCCGTCTGATCCCTGCGGCTGCCTGGTTCCGGTGGCCGCCTGGTTCCGGTGGCCGCGCCCGCCGTCAGCGGTGCGTGCGCAGCAGCGTCCGCATCGTCCGCATCGCGACCGACAGGTTCGCCAGGTCGAACGCGTCCGAGTTCTGGATCTCGTCGAGCGTGGCGCGCGACCGGGTCAGGATCGCGGCGTTCTTCTCCTCCCACGCCGTGAACCGCTCCTCCGGCGTCGAACTGCCGTTGCCCACCGTCAGAACGTCCGACGTCAGCCCGGCGTGCGCCGCGTACAGGTCCTCGCGGATCGAGGCGCGGGCCATGGACTGCCAGCGGTCCGCCCGCGGCAGCTCCACGATCCGGTCCATGAGCCGGCTGATCCGCAGCCGGTCGCCGAGGTCGTAGTACACCTCGGCGACGGCGAGCGGGTCCTGCTCCGTACGGTCCGCGATGGCGACGATGTCGAGCGCCGGGAAGACGGACGAGAACCCGGCGACCCGCAGGGCCAGTTCCTCGGGTACCCCGGCGTCCGTCAGCTCGGTCAGGATGGCCTGGTACCACTCCAGCTCCGGGCCGCGCAGCATCGTCGGGAGCTGCGCCCAGACCCGCTCGACGCCCGCCGCGAAGAACTCGATCGTCCCCGCGATCTCCAGCGGCTGCGGCCGGTTGCCGAGCAGCCAGCGCGTGCCGCGCTCGACGAGGCGGCGCGAGTGCAGCCTGATCCGGGTCTGGACATCCGCCGGGACCTGGTTGTCCAGCGCCTCGACCGCGTCCCACACCGCGTTCAGCCCGAAGATCTCCCGGGCCGCGGCCTGCGCCCGTACGATCTCCTCGATCGACGCGCCGGTCTCCTCGCGCAGCCGGTGCAGGAAGGTCGAACCGCCGGTGTTGACGGTGTCGTTGACCAGGACCGTGGTGATGATCTCGCGGCGCAGCGCGTGTGCGTCGATCTGCTCGGCGAACTGCTCGCGGAGCTGCTGCGGGAAGTACGCGTGCAGCAGCGCGCGCAGATGCGGGTCGTCCGGCAGCTCGGTGTGGATCAGCTCCTCCGCCACCGTGATCTTGGTGTAGGCGAGCAGCACGGCGAGTTCGGGCTGGGAGAGGCCCTTGCCGGAGTTGAGCAGTTCCCGGATCTGGCGGTCGGCGGGGAGGAATTCCAGCGCCCGGTCGAGATGTCCGTCGCGCACCAGCCGGCGCATGAAGCGCTGGTGGGCGTGGAGGAGGGAGGGCGCCTGCGCCTGGGCGTTGCCGAGCGCGGTGTTCTGCGCGTAGTTGTTGCGCAGGACGAGCGCGCCGACCTCGTCGGTCATCGCGGCGAGCAGCTTGTTGCGCTGCTTGACGGTCATGTCCCCCTCGGTGACCAGACCGTTGAGCAGGATCTTGATGTTCACCTCGTGGTCGGAGGTGTCCACGCCGGCGCTGTTGTCGATGGCGTCGGTGTTGACCTTGCCGCCCTCGCCGCCGGCGCCGCGCCGGGCGAACTCGATCCGGCCTAGCTGGGTCAGCCCCAGGTTGCCGCCCTCGCCGACGACCTTGGTCCGCAGGTCCTCACCGTTGACGCGGATGGCGTCGTTGGCCTTGTCACCGACGTCCGCGTCCGTCTCGGTGGACGCCTTCACGTACGTACCGATCCCGCCGTTCCAGACCAGGTCGACCGGGGCGTGGAGGATCGCCTTCATCAGCTCGGCGGGCGTCAGCTTGATGACGCCCGGCTCGATGCCGAGGGCGTCGCGGACGTGCGCGTTGACGGGGATCGACTTGGCCGTACGGGGGTGGATGCCGCCGCCCGGCGACAGCAGTCCCTTGTCGTAGTCGGCCCAGGAGGAGCGCGGCAGCTCGAAGAGCCGGCGGCGCTCGGCGTACGAGGTGGCCGCGTCGGGGTGCGGGTCGAGGAAGATGTGCCGGTGGTCGAAGGCGGCGACCAGCCGGATGTGCTCGGAGAGCAGCATGCCGTTGCCGAAGACGTCACCGGACATGTCGCCGACGCCGACGACGGTGAAGTCCTCGCTCTGGGTGTCGTGGCCGAGCTCGCGGAAGTGCCGCTTGACGGACTCCCAGGCGCCACGGGCCGTGATGCCCATGCCCTTGTGGTCGTAGCCCGCGCTGCCGCCGGAGGCGAAGGCGTCCCCGAGCCAGAAGTCGTAGGCGACCGCGACCTCGTTGGCGATGTCGGAGAAGCTGGCGGTGCCCTTGTCGGCGGCGACGACGAGATACGTGTCGTCCCCGTCGTGGCGCACGACGTCGGCGGGCGGCACGACCTCGCCCGCGACCATGTTGTCCGTGATGTCGAGCAGCGCCGAAATGAAGATCTTGTACGAGGCGATGCCCTCGGCGAGCCAGGCGTCCCGGTCTGCGGCCGGGTCGGGCAACTGCTTGGCGACGAAGCCGCCCTTGGCGCCGACCGGCACGATCACGGTGTTCTTGACCATCTGCGCCTTGACCAGGCCGAGGATCTCCGTACGGAAGTCCTCCCGCCGGTCCGACCAGCGCAGCCCGCCGCGCGCGACCTTGCCGAAGCGCAGGTGGACGCCCTCGACGCGCGGGGAGTAGACCCAGATCTCGTAGGCGGGGCGGGGCGCGGGGAGGTCGGGGATGGCCTGCGGGTCGAACTTCATCGACACGTAGCTGTGATGCCCGCCGCCTGCGGTCCGCTGTCCCCTCCTTTCGCTCCCCTCGCTGACGCTCTGGCCCCTCCTTTCGCTCCCCTCGCTGACGCTCTGGAAGAAATTCGTCCGCAGCGTGGCCTTGATGAGGGTGAGGAAGGAGCGCAGGATCCGGTCCTCGTCCAGGCTCGCGACCTGGTCGAGGGCGCCGTCCAGCTCCTCCAGCATGGCCTCCGTCAGCTCCGTGCCGGCGCGCTGGCGGCCGGGTGACATGCGGGCCTCGAAGAGGGAGATCAGCAGCCGGGTGGTGTGCACGTTGGAGCGGAGGGTGTCCTCCATGTAGTCCTGGCTGAAGGTCGAGCCGGACTGGCGCAGGTACTTGGCGTACGCGCGCAGCACCATCGCCTGACGCCAGTCCAGACCGGCCCCCAGGACGAGGGAGTTGAAGCCGTCGTTCTCCGCGGCTCCGGTCCACACCGCGGCGAAGGCGTTCTGGAAGCGCTCGCGGTCGTCCTCGGTGAGGTAGTCGCCGCCGCCCGAACCGATCTGGGGCAGCCGCAGGCCGAAGTCGTAGATCCAGGCATGTGTACGGTCCGTGCAGCGCAGCTCGTACGGCCGCTCGTCGACGACCTCGACGCCGAGCCGCTGGAGCACCGGGAGGACGGCGGAGAGGGAGACCTGCTCGCCGGAGCGGTAGATCTTGAAGCGCCGTTCGCCGGGGCCCGCGCCGACCGGCTCGTACAGGGAGAGCGAGAAGTCCGACTCGGCCTGGTCGAGCGCTTCCAGGTGGGCCAGGTCGGCGACCGCCGCGCGCGGGGAGTGGTCGGCCTTGTAGCCCTCGGGGAAGGCGGTGCCGTACTTGCGGAGCAGTTCGGCGGCGCGCTCCTCGCCGCAGTCGGCGTTCAGCGCCTCGCCGAACGCGTCGGCCCAGGAGCGGGCCGCCGCCACGAGGCGGGCCTCGATCCGGTCCGCGTCGGTGTCGGTGAGCTTGGCCAGCTCCGTGCCGCGGGGGACGCGGACGACGAAATGGAGCCGGGAGAGGATCGATTCTGTGTTCCACGCGGTGAAGTCGACGCTGGTGCCGCCCAGCTCCTCCTTGAGGATGTCGACCAGCCGCAGCCGGACGCCGGTGGTGTACCGGTCGCGCGGCAGGTAGACGAGCGCGGAGTAGTACCGTCCGTACTCGTCCTGGCGGAGGTAGAGCCGCAGCCTGCGGCGCTCCTGGAGGTAGAGGACGCTGGTGACGATGGAGCGCAGTTCGTCGACGGGCGTCTGGAACAGCTCGTCGCGCGGGTAGGTCTCCAGGATCTGGAGCAGGTCGCGGCCGTCGTGGCTGTTGGGCAAGAAGCCGGCGCCCTCCAGGACCTCGGCGACCTTGCGGCGGATCACCGGGACGCGGCGTACGGACTCGGTGTACGCGGCCGAGGAGAACAGCCCGAGGAAGCGGCGCTCGCCGACGACATTGCCCTTGTCGTCGAACTTCTTCACCCCGACGTAGTCGAGGTAGCCGGGCCGGTGGACGGTGGCGCGGCTGTTGGCCTTGGTGAGGACCAGCAGCTTGTGCTCGCGCGCCTTGGCGCGGGCGTCGGCGGGCAGCCGGCTGAAGGACGGGCTGACCGGGTGGTCGTCGTCCTCACTGTGGTGCGGGTCGGAGCGCAGCACACCGAGACCGGTCCCGGGGACGGCGGTCAGGGCGTCGCTGTCGGTGAGCTGATACTCGCGGTAGCCGAGGAAGGTGAAGTGGTCGGCGGCGAGCCAGCGCAGCAGTTCGCGGGCCTCCTCGACCTCCTGGTCGCGCAGGTCGTCGGCGGTCGGCTCGCTGGGCAGCTCGTCGGCGATGCGCAGCGCGGCGCCGCGCATCTTCTCCCAGTCCTCGACGGTCTCGCGGACGTCGGACAGGATACGCAGCAGGTCCGCGGTCATCTGCTGGAGGTCGGCGCGGTCGCTCTCGCGGTCCACCTCGACATGGATCCAGGACTCCGTGAGCGCGTCGTGGGGGCGCTCGGCCGAGGCGGCCACCCCTTCGGGAAGCACCTCGATCAGCTTGCCGGTGACATCACGGCGTACGACGACCTGTGGGTGGATCACGGCGTGGATGCCGCGGCCCTGCCGGGAGAGTTCGTTGGTGACGGAGTCCACGAGGAAGGGCATGTCGTCGGTGACGACCTCCACCACGGAGTGACTGCACGTCCAGCCGTTCTCCTCGACCGTCGGGGTGTGGACCCGCACGCTGGCCGTCCCCTGGGGGCGGTTCGCGGCGAGCCGGTAGTGCGAGAGCGCGGCGCCGAGGACGTCGGTGGAGTCACGGCCCGCGAGGTCCTCCGGGGCCGTGTGCAGGTAGTAGCGCTGGAGGTACGCGAGGACCGCGGCGCGGTCGGCGCCGTCACCGGCGCCGCCTGGACCGGTACCGCCCGGGCCGGTGCCGTCCGGCCCCGCGCCGTCGGACCCGGCGGTGGCCCCGTCCTTCCAGAGGCCGCCCCCCAGCCCCCCGGTGCCCCCCAGCGGGCTGTTCTCAGCGGCCCGGGCCGCCTGTTCGAGCAGCTCGGCCTTGGCTTCGTCCAGCTTGGTCTGCATGTCCTCTGGCTCCTGTCGCGCGCCGTTGCGTGACGTAGGTGAAGGAAGCGACACAACGCCACGACGCGGGGTTTCCGGTCTGGGTCGACGTTATGCCGCGATGAGAGATGTCCGGGGCCTTATTGACCAATTTTGGCAGTCGCCCCGTTTCCGGTGCCGCGACCGGCAGGCGATCCTGACGTGGGCAATGCCCCGGGTGAGCGGCGGTCGCCCGGGCGCGGTGGCGCTCCGGGCGCAGGCCGGGGGCTTCGCTGCCCCCACGGCGTATCGCGCTGATCACGGGCACCAGGCTATCGCTCTCCACCCAGCCTCCGTCATGAGCCGCTTGTGTACAAATGCAAGGCGCCGAATTGGCCACTTCGGACAGACCCACGGGGTGGTTCGGGGTGACACGGGCAGCCCTCTCCCCCGCACGCGCGGACGGCGACGGCACAGGTCGGCAGACTGGTCGACAGGTGGACAGACCGCCCCATCCTTCCCGGGAGCAGCCATGGCAGCCAAGGTCCTGATCGTCACCGGCGACGCCGCCGAGTCCCTTGAAGTCCTCTACCCGTACCAGCGCCTGCGCGAGGAGGGGTACGAGGTCCATATCGCCGCTCCTTCCCGGAAGAAGCTCCAGTTCGTGGTCCATGACTTCGAGCCCGGCTTCGACACCTATACCGAGAAGCCCGGTTACACCTTCCCCGCCGACCTGGCGTTCTCCGAGGTGGACCCGACGGAGTACGCGGCCGTGGTCGTCCCGGGCGGCCGGGCCCCCGAATACCTGCGCGGCGACGCGGAGCTGCGCAAGATCCTCAAGTCCTTCTTCGACGCGGACAAGCCGGTGGCGCAGATCTGCCACGGCCCGCTCCTGACGGCCGCGATCGGCGAACTCGCCGGGCGCCGCGTCACGGCCTATCCGGCGCTGGAGATCGACATGCAGGCGGCCGGAGCGACCTTCCAGGACACGGAGGCGGTGGTGGACGGCACCCTGGTCTCCTCCCGCGCATGGCCCGACCACCCCGCCTGGATGCGGGCGTTCCTGACCGTGCTGCGTGCGAAGGCCCCGGTGACCCCGGACGCTTCCGGGCCCGGGAACGACTAGGCGTTCCCGGGGGACAGGCCCGGGGTCACGCCAGGCCCGGGGTCACGCCAGGTCCCGGGTTACGCCAGGTCCCGCGCGAGCGCCACCGCTTCCTCCAGGGTGTCCACGACCGGGACGCCCACCGTCTCCAGGGTGGCCCGGCTGTTGGTGCCGCCGGTGTAGAGCACGGCACGGGCCCCCACGTGCGCCGCCGCCACCGCGTCGTCGACCGCGTCGCCGATCACCACCGTACGGACGGCGGGTATCTCCCCGCCCGCCCCGGCCAGCGCGATCAGATGGCGTTCCAGGTGCAGCGCCTTGCTGCCGCCCGAGGGGCCCTTGCGGCCGTCGACACGGAGGAAGTGGCGCTCGATTCCGTATCCCCGCACCGTCGGGACCAGGTGTTCGTGCCCGTACATGCTCAGCAGCGACTGGCTGCCGCCCGCGACCGCCCACCCGGCGAGCAGTTCCTCGACGCCGCGCGTCAGCCCGCAGCCCGCACGCCGCTCCGTGTAGTGGCGGTGGAACGTCTCGTCCATGACGAGCCACTCGGCGTCGCTCGGCAGGCGCCCCATGAGCCGCTCGTAGAAGCGCGGGATGGGGACGCAGTACAGCTCCCGGTAGCGGTCGAGCGTGATCGGCGCCAGGCCTATCTCCGCGAAGGCCGCGTTGGTCGCCCCGATGACCGCGCGCATGTCGTCGAGGATCGTGCCGTTCCAGTCCCACACCAGGTGCGTGTTCTGATTCCCCATGGACAAGACCGTACCGGCCGGGTCCGACAACGCCCCCGGGAAGCGGCCCCGGGGGCAGTCACGCGATCAGGTTCGGGATCTCCTGGATGCCGTACCAGAGCAGTTCGTGGTCCTCCGCGCCGTCGACCGTGAACCGCGCGTCGTCGTCGCCGTGGTCCGCCGCGCCCAGTGCCGCCGCCGCTGCCGTCACGTCGGCGTCCGCGTCGTCGGAGTCCACGTGCACCGCCGCGGCCTTCCGCAGGGCGATCGCCGCCGCGATCCGCACCTCACCGAGCGAGGCGGCGTCCAGCCGCATGTCGGGGTCCGACACGGCCTCCCGGTCCGGTACGTCCGCCGCGACGACCACCCGGCGGCGGGCCGTGGCCGGGTCCGCGGCGATCAGCCGGAGCGAGGCGGCAGCGGCGCGGGTGAGGGCCGCGTACTCCAGCTCCTCGATGTCGTCCGAGACGTACCACTCCCGCAGCCCCGGCGTCACCGCGTACGCGGTCAGCGGCCCCGGCCCCAGCTCGCCGGCCTTGTGCGCTTCTGCGAGACCGGGAAGCGTCAGGGGGACGTACACACGCATGGCATGGCCGCTTTCGTCGTCGGGAGAACACCTAAGGATACGTGGGCCAGTCCCTCTTCGGGGTGACACGCATGGGGCTCACAGGCGTCCACCGGGAACCGCGCCCGCCCGTCCCACCAGGCCCCATACGGCCCGCCCCTCACCCGGATAGGTGATTTCACGGCTTCACGCCCCGGCGATGCCGCTCCTTGCGGCGCTCCCCCAAGGGCCCGTAAAAGATCCCCCAACAGAAGTTACCGACCGGTATCGGGCCGGTCGGGCAGAACGGGGGCGATCTGCGTGAACAGGACCACTTCCTCCACTCCCACCACCGCCTTCTCCGCCGGGGCCAGGCCTCCCGGCCGCCGCGATCCGCGCAGGCCCGGTGCCGTACGCCCGCAGCGGAGCCGGCACGTCCCGCCGCACGAACTGTTCGCGGAACGGCTGCTCGCCGTCCTCAGCGGCCACCGGCCCGTGCACTGGATGCTCGGCCAGACGGTCGGCGAGGCGTACGAACAGCTCGTCCGGCTCGCCCCGGGCGCCCCGTTCCGGGCCAGGGGCGTCCGCCCGGTGATCCGCACCTGCCGGTTCTCCCAGCCCAGGCCAGGGGTGGTCGAGGCGTCCGCCAGCATCGCCGCGGGCGAACAGGTCCGCGCCCTCGCCTTCCGGCTGGAGCAGTCCACCGATCTGCGCTGGCGCTGCGCGGCGGTCGAGGTCGGCGGCGAACGCGTCACCACCGACGCGTGAGCACCAGGACCGCGAGCAGCCGGCGTGTGAGGACCCGTCACAGCACAGGGCCGGGGCGCGCACCACGAGAGTGCGCGCCCCGGCCCGTACGATCGCCCGCCCGGACCGCTGTCCGGGCCTTGGCCCTACTTCTTGCGGCGACGCCCGCTGGGGGCGCTCTTCTGCGCCTTGCGGCGCTCGGCCCGCGTCATACCGTCCGACGTGGAGCGCGTCGGTCCCTCCGCGCTCTGGAAGTCGCCCTCGACGATGCCGCCCTCGCCGTCCACCGTGGGCGCGGAGAAGTGCAGCCGGTCGGGCCGCTGCGGCGCGTCGAGGCCCTTCGCCCGGATCTCCGGACGCCCGGTGCCCGCGGGCACCGCGTCCTCCTTCTTGGCGAGGGACGTGCGCGCGGCGGAGTCCTCCACCGGGACCTCCTCGACCTGCTGCTCGACCTGGACCTCCAGGTTGAACAGGTAGCCGACGGACTCCTCCTTGATGCCCTCCATCATGGCGTTGAACATGTCGAAGCCCTCGCGCTGGTACTCGACCAGCGGGTCCTTCTGGGCCATCGCCCGCAGGCCGATGCCCTCCTGCAGGTAGTCCATCTCGTACAGGTGCTCACGCCACTTGCGGTCCAGGACGGAGAGCACCACACGGCGCTCCAGCTCACGCATGATGTCCGAGCCGAGCTGGTTCTCCCGCTCCTCGTACTGGGCGTAGATGTCGTCCTTGATGGACTCCGAGATGAACTCGGCGGTGATCCCGGCTCGGTCGCCGGCCGCGTCCTCCAGCTCCTCGACGGTTACCTTCGTCGGGTAGAGCTGCTTGAAGGCGCCCCACAGCCGGTCCAGGTCCCACTCCTCGGCGAAGCCCTCGACGGTCTCCGCCTGGATGTACGCCTCGATCGTGTCGTCCATGAAGTGACGCACCTGCTCCTGCAGGTCCTCGCCCTCCAGGACGCGGCGTCGCTCGCCGTAGATGACCTCGCGCTGCCGGCTCAGGACCTCGTCGTACTTCAGGACGTTCTTACGGGTCTCGAAGTTCTGCTGCTCGACCTGCGACTGCGCGGAGGCGATGGCGCGCGTCACCATCTTGTTCTCGATGGGGACGTCGTCCGGCACATTCGCCATGGACATCACGCGCTCGACCATCTGCGCCTTGAAGAGCCGCATCAGGTCGTCGCCGAGCGACAGGTAGAAGCGGGACTCGCCCGGGTCGCCCTGACGGCCGGAACGGCCGCGGAGCTGGTTGTCGATACGGCGCGACTCGTGTCGCTCGGTGCCCAGGACGTAGAGCCCGCCCAGCTCCTTGACCTCCTCGAACTCCGCCTTGACGGCCTGCTCCGCCTTCTCCAGCGCGGCCGGCAGGGCCGCCGCCCACTCCTCGACGTGCTCGACGGGGTCCAGGCCGCGCTGGCGCAGCTCCGCCTCCGCCAGGTCGTCGGGGTTGCCGCCGAGCTTGATGTCCGTACCGCGGCCGGCCATGTTCGTCGCGACGGTGACGGCGCCCTTGCGGCCCGCCTGGGCGACGATCGTGGCCTCACGGTCGTTCTGCTTGGCGTTCAGCACCTCGTGCTGCACCCCGCGCTTGCTGAGCTGCTGCGAGAGGTACTCGGACTTCTCGACGGAGGTCGTGCCGACCAGGATGGGCTGGCCCTTCTCGTGCTTCTCCGCGATGTCGTCCACGACCGCCGCGAACTTGGCGACCTCGGTGCGGTAGATCAGGTCGGACTGGTCCATGCGGACCATCGGCCGGTTCGTCGGGATGGGCACGACGCCCAGCTTGTAGATCTGGTGGAACTCGGCGGCCTCGGTCATGGCCGTACCGGTCATACCGGAGAGCTTGCCGTAGAGGCGGAAGAAGTTCTGCAGGGTGATCGTGGCGAGGGTCTGGTTCTCGTCCTTGATGTCCACCCCTTCCTTCGCCTCGATCGCCTGGTGCATGCCCTCGTTGTAGCGGCGGCCCGCGAGGATACGGCCGGTGTGCTCGTCGACGATCATGACTTCGCCGTCCATGACGACATAGTCCTTGTCGTTCTTGAACAGCTCCTTGGCCTTGATCGCGTTGTTCAGATAACCCACGAGCGGGGTGTTCACCGACTCGTACAGGTTGTCGATGCCGAGCCAGTCCTCGACCTTGGCGACGCCGGGCTCATGGATCGCGACCGTGCGCTTCTTCTCGTCGACCTCGTAGTCGCCGGTCTCCTCGATGCCCTTCAGCGAGTTGCCCGCCTCACCCTTGGTGAGCCGCCTGACCAGCTTGGCGAAGTCGCCGTACCACTTCGTGGCCTGGTCGGCGGGGCCGGAGATGATCAGCGGCGTACGGGCCTCGTCGACCAGGATCGAGTCGACCTCGTCGACGACGGCGAAGTTGTGGCCGCGCTGGACCAGCTCCTCCTGGGACCACGCCATGTTGTCGCGCAGGTAGTCGAAGCCGAACTCGTTGTTCGTGCCGTACGTGATGTCGCACGCGTACTGCTCACGGCGCTGCGCGGGCGACATGTTCGCCATGATGCAGCCGACCTTGAGGCCCAGGAAGTGGTGGACGCGGCCCATCAGCTCGGAGTCGCGCTCGGCCAGGTAGTCGTTCACCGTGATCAGGTGGACGCCCTTGCCGGACAGCGCGTTGAGGTACGCGGGCAGCGTGCCGACGAGGGTCTTGCCCTCACCGGTCTTCATCTCGGCGACATAGCCGAGGTGCAGCGCCGCGCCGCCCATGAGCTGTACGTCGTAGTGGCGCTGTCCGAGGACGCGCTTGGCCGCCTCGCGGACGGTCGCGAACGCCTCGGGGAGCAGGTCGTCCAGGCTCTCACCATCCGTGTACCGCTCTTTGTACTCGGCGGTGAGCGCCCGCAACTCGGCATCGGAGAGGCTGACGAAGTCCTCTTCGATAGAGTTGACCTGGTCCGCGATGCGGTGCAGTTTGCGCAGGATCTTGCCTTCGCCTGCACGCATGAGCTTGTTGAAGACGGACACTGAGGCTGGTCTCCTTGCCGGTCGGGCCTGGCACGTGGGTCGGGATCGGACACGGGCGCGGGCACGGCAGGCGGGCCCCACCGCAACGGCCATCGTAAGCGAGGACTCGGCCACGCCGGGAGGGCCGCCGTCACGCGGGTCTGCCGCCGCCCTCATATATGAACGCGCGGAAGCCGTGGAAGGTGCCGGTACGGCCGGAAAAGCATTCGTCCCGGATCGCCCCGCTCAGCAGAATCCGTCCATGGAACCCGTCACCCTCACCACCGAACGGCTCCTGCTGAGCCCGTTCACCGCGGACGATGTCGATGTCGTGTACGCGGCCTGCCAGGATCCCGCCATCCAGCGCTGGACGACGATCCCCTCTCCCTACGAACGCCATCACGCGGAGCATTTCATCGGCCGGATGGTCCCGGACGGCTGGCGCGGGGACACCGAGTACTCCCTCGCCGTACGCCCCCGTGCCGGCGGCCCCGTGATCGCCGCGGTCAGCCTCCACCACCCCCGCTCCGGAACCTGGGAGGTCGGCTACTGGACGGCCGAGGAGCACCGGGGCCGTGGCTACATGGCGGAAGCGATCAAGGCGATGGCCCACTGGTCGTTCACCGCGTTGGGCGCGGTGCGGATGGAGTGGCGTGCCGAGGAAGGGAACGCGGCCTCACGCGCCGTCGCCGAGAAGGCGGGCGTCGTGGTGGAGGGCACGCTTCGCGCGGGGCTGCTCAACAAGGGAACCCTGCGGGACTGCTGGATCGGCGGACTGCTCCCGTCCGATCTGGGACTGCCGGGACCGTGCCCGTATCTGCCGGCCCGCCCCTGATCCCCCGGGCTCCTGGACTGTCAGTGCGGCCGTCTATCGTGCGGACCATGACGACTGCGCCGCCCGCCACCACCGAGCTGTCCGCCGACGAGGCCCGCCGTATCGCGCTGCGCGCCCAGGGGTTCCTCGGCGCCCCGGACCGGCGTGGCGGGGTGCGGGGTGTGCTGCGCCACCTCGGCGCCGTCCAGCTCGACACGATCTCGGTGCTCGCCCGGTCGCACGAGCTGATCCCGTACGCGCGGCTGGGCGCGGTGGGCCGCAGAACGGTCGAGGACGCGTACTGGACGCCCCCGGCCGACGGCGCGTCGCCGCCCGAGCCGCACGCCTTCGAGTACTGGTCCCACGCGGCCTGTGTGCTGCCCATCGAGGAGTGGCCGCACTTCGCCTTCCGCCGCCGCGCGTACCGCGCCCGCCCGCACTGGTACCACGAGCTGGCGGACGGGGCGTACGACGCGGTGATCAAGCAGCTGCGCGCGGAGGGCCCGCTGACCGCCACGGAGCTGGGCGGCGCCAAGAACGGCGGGCCGTGGTGGGACTGGTCCGAGGCGAAGGTGGCCGTCGAGCGCGCGCTGATGTACGGCGAGGTCGTGTGCACCGGGCGGCGGAGCTGGAAGCGGGTGTACGACCTCGCGGAGCGCGCCGTCCCCGGCCCCCTCCTCCATGACGACCTGGACGACACGGAGTGCCTGCGCCGCCTCGTGGCGCTCGCCGGACAGTCGCTCGGGGTGGGGACACGCGCCGACATCGCGGACTACCACCGGCTCAAGGGCGAGCAGGTCGACGCGGTGATCGCGGACTCAGGACTGGTGCCGGTGAGCGTCGAGGGCTGGGCGAAGCCCGCGTGGGCGGACCCGGCGGCGCTGGCGACCGCCCCGCGGGGCCGGCACCGTACGACGCTGCTGTCACCGTTCGACTCCCTCATCTGGGAGCGGGCACGCACCGAGCGGATCTTCGGCTTCACCCACCGGCTGGAGGCGTACGTCCCCAAGCAGAAGCGGGTGTACGGCTACTTCGCGATGCCGCTGCTCTCCGGCGGCCGCCTGCTGGGCCGGGTCGACCCGGCGCGCGAGGGGAAGACGCTGGTGGCCAAGCAGGTGTCCCTGGACACCCCGAAGGCCGTGTCCCCGATGGCGTCGGCTCTGCGGGAGGCGGCGGAGTGGGTCGGCTGCTCGGACGTACGCGTGGAGCGCGTCGACCCGCCCGAGCTCCGCACCCCGCTGGCCGGGGCGCTCACCGCGGCGGAGTGACACGGGAGCGGGCGCGCGCCTGCGGGGTGGAGCCGGGGCGGGTACGGGGTCAGCGGATTTCGAGGATCTTCTCGCGCATCGCGTAGACCACGGCCTCCATCCGGGAGTGGAGCTGAAGCTTCTCCAGGATGTTGCGGACATGGTTCTTCACGGTGTTCTCGGAGATGAACAGCTCCTTGGCGATGTCCCGGTTGTTCATACCCGTGGCCACCAGCTTCAGGACCTCCAGCTCGCGCTCGGTCAGCCGCGGCGCGGGCACGAGCCGACGCTCGTCGGTGCGCTGGATCATCGACTTGAACTCGGTGAGCAGCTTGGACGCCATGGACGGGCTGATCTGCGACTGGCCGTCGGCCACCGCGCGGATCGCCGTGGCGACCTCGTCGGTGGAGATCTCCTTGAGGAGATAGCCGGTGGCGCCCGCCTTGATCGCGTCGTAGAGGTCGGCCTCCTCGTCGCTGATCGTCAGCATGATGATCTTCGCGCTGGGTGCGACCTCCTTGATGGAGGTGCACGCCTCGATACCGCCGCGCTTGGGCATCCTGACGTCCATCAGCACGATGTCCGGCAGCAGGTCCGCGGCCTTGTCGACGGCCTCGGCCCCGTCGCCCGCCTCTCCGACGACCTGGATGTCCTCCTCCTGGGCGAGAACGATCTCCAGCCCGCGGCGGAAGAGCGCGTGGTCGTCCACGACGAGTACCCGGATCGGCTCCGGGCGCGAGCCGCCCCGCTCCGCGTCCGTGTCGGACGCGGTCCCGGCGCCGCCTACCGCGCCGCCGGCCCCACCGGCGTGCTGCATCGGTCCGAAGCTGTCCGCCATCGTTCCTCCCCCTGAAGGCCGGGGCCCGCGTTCATGGAGCCGGCCAACCGCAGTTCGCAGACCACTTGTTGGCTTGCGACTCCATGATTTCATGCCCGGGCGGCAGAGGGGTCGTCCTCAGGACGCACCGTGGTGCCCCCCAGGGCTCTACGAGCGCTCGGGGACACCGACGGGCATAGGATTCCGGCCTCTTTTCCGGCTGGAATCCGGCGGTACGGCAGATGTGTCAGCCGTTCCGGCCGGTCTCAGCCGCCGAGGGCGCCGCCGGCGCCGTCCGGCTCCGAGCCGGCCAGCGGGTCGGTCCTGAGATGGATGACGCCGTAGTCGTAGGCGTGGCGCCGGTAGACGACGCTGGGCTCCTTGGTGTCGGAATCGACGAAGAGATAGAAGTCATGACCGACCAGTTCCATCTCGTAGAGCGCCTGGTCGAGCGTCATCGGTGCGGCGACGTGGGTCTTCTCCCGGACCACCAGAGGGCCTTCGCCCTGCACCTCAAGCGTGCCGATCATGGTGGTGGGTACGCCGCTCTCGCGGGCCTCCTGCGCCGCGGTCTCGCCGTTCGCGTTCAACTGGGCCACGCCAGGGACGACATCGACGACCTCGGCAGCGGACAACCTGCCGTTGCCCCGCCGGTTGTGGCGCTTCTCGTGCTCCTTGCGGAGCCGCGCCTCCAGCTTGCCGGTGGCCAGGTCGAGCGCCGCGTACGGATCGGCGGCAGCCGCCTCGGCACGGATCACGGGGCCCCGCGAGTGCAGGGTGATCTCCACCCGGTCACTGCGGTCGGCCTGCCGCGGATTGGGCTCCTTGGACACCTCGACATCGAGGCTGATCACCTTGGCGTCGAGCTTCTGGATCTTCTCCAGCTTCAGCTTCTCCGCCACGTGCTTGCGGAACCGCTCGGGCACCTCTGTCTTGCGGCCCTTGACGACGATGTCCACGCAGAACTCCGTTCCCGGATCACTCCGCCTCGCTGCGGAGTCACTCCTTGTTGCACCAGGCCCCGACAGTCACCGGAGCCTCGGACTTGGCGACTTTCACCTCCTCCTCCCCCGGCGACGAGATCCCCACTCCCCTGAATTCCCGGGGGTCTGAAAAGCGCCGGAGCACACCAGTGCATTCAATGAGTCGCGGCTCGCGCCATTCCTCATAACCGAACATAGACCCCCCGGACGGGTGTCGGCACCCGCTACCGGCACGTACCTCTGTTCAGCTCTTTTCCTGCCCTGTTCACCTGCAACGATGCACGGTCCCCATCAGTTCCGGTTTATTTCGAAGGACAGCGGCGGAGCGGCGACGACGGCGGCACTCACCCGTACGAATCCGGGAATGCCAGGACCCATGGCGGCACGCAGTGCCCTCGCCCCTTCCGCGAGCGACGCACCGGTCGTCATGAGATCGTCCACCAGCACCACCCGGCCGCCTTCCAGCAGCCGGGTACCCCCGACGGCGACTTCCAATGCCCCCGAAAGATTCAGCTGTCTCTGCCGGGCCCCGAGGGCGGCCTGATCGGCCACCGGCCGGCGCTGCCGCAGCACCGGCAGGACCCGGCACTCGCGCCCTGTACGCCGCAGCTCTCCGGCGGCGGCCAGCGCCAGCCTGCGGCCCGCGTCGTGCCCCCGCGCCCCGACCGCGCGCAACGTGGACGGCACCGGCACGAGCAACAGCGGCCCCACCCCCGTACCTGGCGGCGCGGCAGCCCGTACAGCGCCCGCCAGAGCACGTCCCAGGGGTACGGCGAGGCCCAGGGCCCCGCGCTCCTTGTGCGCCAGCAGAACGGCCCGTACGGCGTCCTCGTACGGCGCCGCCGCATGGACGGCCGGCAGCCCCGGCGGCTCCGGCACCGGCCGCACCCGGCACGGCCATGTCCCGTACAGCGCCCGGCCGCACGCCTCGCACAAAGGTGACCTGGGGCTCCCGCATCCGCCACAGGCGACCGGCAGCACCAGGCCGGTGATCTCCCGCCACCACGCCCGCATGGGACACACTGTGCCAACCTCGGAGGCACCGGGCCACCCCTGTGGACAACTCCGTCGGGCAAACCCCGCAACCAGCCGTTTTCCCGCCCAGGCGGCCGGTGGCGACCGGTCGTTTCCAGCCCCCGCACGGCACTGTCGGCGGCACGCCGACGGCGAAGGGGAGGCCGTCGGATGTCAGCCCGGGTAGACGGGCGAGGAGCCCACTTCGACCATCGTCTGCCAGTTCGCGCCCGTCGGCAGCCGTACGATCCCGGCGTCCTCCGAGTCGGCCACCACAGGCTGCTGGTCGTCGTCCGCCGCGGCGATCGCCGTCACCTGGTTCAGCCCGGGCAGCACGCTGGACGCCGAGGTCGATCCGTCGGTCTGTATGTAGCGGACCTGCTGCACGCCCCCCTGCTCCTTGCCGACCACCACGAGCCTGCTCGGACCGGCCCAGGAGACCGCCGTGACGGTCTCCAGTTGCGGAGCCGCCGACTGGAGTTCCACCACGGACACCACCTGATCGGCCCCGGAGCCGTGCCGCTCCACCCGCCCGATCTGAAGCGTGGTCCTGCCGTCCTTCGCGAGCAGCAGCGCGATCCGCACCCCGTCCGCCGACACCCGCAGTCCCTCGACGCTCGCGCCGTCCAGACCGTCGACCGTGACCGTCCGCGGCTCGCCCGCACCGTCCGCGAACCGCAGCAGCCGCGGATGCGCCGGGTCCCGGTCGGCGACCCACAGATCGCCGCGTCCGTCCCAACTCGGTGCCGAAAGACGGCCCTTCTCGTCCGGTCCCTTGCTGGTCACCAGCGGCTCGCCCGGCTCGCTGTCGGCGAGGATCGACGACACGTACAGCGACTTGGCGTCCTTCGTGACACCCGCCGCGTGCTTCTCGTCGCGCGCCACCCCGACCCAGCCCAGCTTCACATCGCCCTTGCCCAGCGGCCCGATGACCTGCGAACGGTCGACGCTCTCACCGCCGCCGGCCTGGAGCAGCGAGAGCCGCCCCCGGTCGTCCACGTAGTACGGGTTGTCGGGCCGGCCGGTGGTGCGGTCCGGCGCGAACTCCTCGGCCTGGTCACCGCTGAGCACACAGAGCGAGGAGCCGTCCGCCAGCAGCTCGACCTGTCCCACCGGAGTGGCGGTGAGGTCCCGCAGCGTGAACAGGAGCTGTGCGGCCATCTTCCGGCACTGCGTGCGCCCGGCCTTGGCCGCCTTCTCGTTGAGCGGCACCTTCAGCGCGTTCCGGTCGTCGAACTCCAGCGACGTGGTGCCCTTCTCCAGCGCGGTGCCGCGCGGGAACGGGGAGTCGACAACCGGTTTCAGCCAGTTCGTCGGCCCGTCGAGCAGCACCCGGACCGCCTGGGTGACCGGATCCATCCGGGTCGTGGGGTCTATCCGCTGCCGGATGTAGACCGGGTCGGCGACCAGCCAGTTCTCCCCGGAGGCGAAGTAGTACTTGTTCACGGACCGGTAGTTGCGCTGGAAGTCCGACTCGCCCAGCACCAGCCCCTGCGGCAGATCGTCGATCCGCCACTCCTTGGTGCCCGCGATGTTCTGCCGCACCAGGTGGATGCTGCCGTTGTACGCCGTGGGATCGAGCGGCTGATAGGCGCGCGAGGAGTCCACATCGGCGATCCGGTCGCCGAACAGCGGATACGTCAGACCGCCGCTGTCCGAGCCGGACGCCTCCTTCGGGACCGCGGGGTCCGGCGCGGCGCGCAGCACCGTCGTACCGGCGCCCGGCTGCCAGTAGCGGGACGCTTCCGGCGTCAGATACTTCCTGGCCATCGCGAAGTCGGGATCGTCACTGGTCATGGCCTCCAGGAAGCCGTCGACGATCTCGGCGGGACCCGCCTTCTCGCGCGGCGGTACGGCGTACACCCGCACCTGGGACTCGCCGGCCGGGGACGCCTTGACCGGCTCCACGTCCCCGCTGTCCGGGACCGACGCGCACCCCGCCAGCAGCAGGGCGAGAACCCCCAGCACGACCGGCGTCCTCACCGCCTTCCCCAGCACGAACCGACGGCGGTCAGCGCCCACGTACCGTGTCCTCCCGCTTCGGATCCGCCGGTGCGGAGTCCTGGGTACCGCTCTCGGAGGCCCGCTCCCCGGCGGGCCGCGCCACCACCCGGGCGCCGCTGCCCGGCAGCGCGGCGGGGTCCACCGCGGCGGCCGTACGGGGCAGCGCGGGCGGCCCCGACGACTGGAGCGGGGAACGGTCCACGCGCGGCTGCGTCGGCACGCTCGCCAGCCGGTGCGCGCTCTCCTTCAGATCCTCGGCCCCGGCGCTCGCACGGTTGCGCCGGGAGTCCTCGGGCTCCAGCGGTATGGGCGAGCCGCGCAGCGCCTCGTCGGCCGTACGCGGCAGCGTCAGCCGGAACTGGGAGCCCCCGCCGGGCTCGCCCCACGCCTGGAGCCAGCCGCCGTGCAGCCGCGCGTCCTCGACGGCGATCGACAGCCCGAGCCCGGTACCGCCGGTCGTCCGGGCGCGCGCCGGGTCGGCCCGCCAGAAGCGGTTGAACACCCGGGTCGCCTCGCCCGGCTTGAGCCCCACCCCGTAGTCACGTACGGCGACCGCGACGGCACCGCCCGCCACACCGAGCCGTACGACGACGTCCCGGCCCTCGCCGTGCTCCACGGCGTTGACGACCAGATTGCGCAGCACCCGCTCCACGCGGCGGGCGTCGGCCTCGGCGACCACGGGCTGCTCGTCCCCGATAACCCGGATCCGGCTGCCCTTGCGCTCGGCCAGCGGCTCGGCGCCGCCGATCACCCGGCGCACGACCTCGCGCAGATCTATCGGCTCGGCCTCCAGCGCCGCCGCGCCCGCGTCGAAGCGGCTGATCTCCAGCAGGTCCGAGAGCAGCGACTCGAAGCGGTCGAGCTGGTCCCCGAGCAGCTCGGCGGAGCGCGCCGTCACCGGATCGAAGTCGGCGCGCGCCTCGTGGATGACGTCAGCGGCCATCCGTACCGTCGTCAGCGGGGTCCGCAGCTCGTGCGAGACATCGGAGACGAAGCGGCGCTGCATCCGGGAGAGCTCCTCCAGCTGCTGGATCTTGAGCTGGAGGTTCTGCGCCATCTTGTTGAAGGCTTCACCGAGCCGGGCGATGTCGTCCTCGCCGGTGACCTTCATACGTTCCTGGAGACGGCCGGTGGAGAGCCGCTCGGCGATCCCCGCGGCCATCCGTACGGGCGTCACGACCTGGCGCACCACCAGCCAGGCGATGGCACCCAGCAGGACGACCACGAAGAGCCCGGCCGTGGCGAGCGTGCCCTTGACCAGGTTGAGCGACTGCTCCTCCTGCGTCAGCGGGAAAAGGTAGTACAGCTCGTACGCGTTGCCGTTGGCGTCGTTCAGCCGCTTGCCGACGATCAGCCCCGGCTCCGGATCCCGCTCCTCGGTGGCCCGGGTGTACCGGATCTGCGCATACCGCTGGTACGCCCCGCTGCCCTGCGCGACCGAGGTCCGCAGATCGACGGGAACACTGGAGAAGTCGACCCCGCCGGAGACCCGCGGCGCCCGGCTGGTGGACGCCGCGTCCTGCCCGTCGGGGCTCAGCGCGACCACGTTGAAGGCCCCGGGGCCGCCGCTGGCGAGCTGCTCGACCAGGTCGGAGCGCCAGTTGACGGAGTTCCTTCCCGACCGGCCGCTCTCCCCGTCGCCGTTCCGGCCGCCGAGCGCCGCCGGGGAGTCGGCCTTCTCCTTGGCCACGGTGAAACCGCCGGCCGCCTGACTCTGCGCGGCTTTCTCCTTGGCTTCCAGCAGACCGTTGCGCACCTGCCCGATGACCACGAAACCCAGCAGCAGCACCACACCCAGCGACATCAGCAGCGTCGCCGCGACGACCCGGAGCTGAATGTTGCGCCGCCACAGCCGCACGGCGGGCAGCAGCGGACGCCGCACCCACCGCACCAGCAGCCGCAACACAGGACCGCCCGGCGAGCCGTCCTGGAGCAGCCGGCCACTCTGGAACAGCCGGCTCACCCCCGAGAAGGCACGCCCGGGCCCGGCAGCCCGCCCCGCACGGACTCCCGGCTCACCGGGCTTCGGAGCAGCGCTGCCGCCGGGCATGTCAGCTCGGTCCTGCCTTGTAACCGACACCACGGACGGTCACCACGATCTCCGGGCGTTCGGGGTCCTGCTCGACCTTGGAACGCAGCCGCTGGACATGCACATTGACCAGCCGGGTGTCCGCGGCGTGCCGGTAGCCCCACACCTGCTCAAGAAGCACCTCACGGGTGAACACCTGCCACGGCTTACGGGCCAGCGCGACCAGCAGATCGAACTCCAGCGGCGTCAGGGCGATCGACTGCCCGTCCCGCTTCACGGAGTGACCCGCCACGTCGATGACCAGGTCACCTATGGTCAACTGCTCCGGCGCCGGCTCCTCCGACCTGCGCAGCCGCGCCCTGATCCGGGCCACCAGCTCCTTGGGCTTGAACGGCTTGACGATGTAGTCGTCGGCCCCTGACTCCAGCCCCACCACCACATCGACCGTGTCGCTCTTGGCCGTGAGCATGACGATGGGCACCCCGGACTCGGCCCTGATGAGCCGGCACACCTCAATGCCGTCCCGGCCGGGCAGCATGAGGTCCAGCAGCACCAGGTCCGGCTTGGCCTCCCGGAATGCCGCGAGTGCCTTGTCACCGTCCGCTACGAACGACGGCTCGAAACCTTCACCACGCAGCACAATCCCGAGCATCTCGGCCAGTGCGGTGTCGTCATCGACGACAAGGACGCGTCCCTTCATATCGACATCATCCCATTTTCATTTCCGTTGCGTAGACACGCGTGATCTGTCTCACTGACCGGCGACGACGTGCGCCGATGGCCGTGTGTGACCGTCGCTGTCCGCCGTCGCTGTGTCAAGCACTGATGTCAAACCCACCGCGGTGGATCCGAGCCCTGGCCGACCGCCACGGCGTCTCCCACCCGTATCCCGCCTCCCGTCGCCCCACACGGTAGTGGAGCGAACGGCGGTCCCGGACGGCCCGACCAGGCGGATCGGGCCGTGAACACCTGCGGGACGACCGCCGGTTCAGCCGATCCCCGCCCGGCGCGCCCGGGCACACAGCTCCGCGACACCGCCCCCGGTCACCGGGGACAGCACACCGCATTCGGTGACGATCGCCGTCACCAGTTCCGGGGGCGTGACGTCGAAGGCCGGGTTGTACGCCTGTGACCCCAGCGGCGCCACCGGCGTCCCCCCTCCGGGCTCCACCCCCGCCACCGCGACCCGCGGTGCTGTGAACTCCGTCACCTCCTGACCTGGTCGTTGTTCCACCTCTATCGACGCCCCGTCCGGGGTGTCCAGGTCGATCGTCGTCGTGGGGGCGACCACGATGAACGGCACATGGTGGTACTTGGCGAGCACGGCGAGCGGATAGCTCCCCACCTTGTTCGCCACCGAGCCGTCGGCGGTGATCCGGTCCGCCCCGATCAGGACGGCGTCCACCTCTCCCGCGGCGAAGAGCGAACCCGCCGCGTTGTCCGTCAGCACGGTGTACGCCATCCCGCTGCGCGCCGCCTCGTACGCCGTCAGCCGTGCGCCCTGGAACAGCGGACGGGTCTCGTCCACCCACAGGCGCCGCAGCCGCCCGGCGCGGTGCGCCGCCCTGGCCACCGCGAACGCGGTGCCCTCCCCACCCGAGACGAGCGCCCCGGTGTTGCAGTGGGTCAGGATCCGTTGCCCGCCCCCTGGCACCAGCTCATCGAGGAGCCTGAGCCCGAACGCCGCCATCTCCGCGCTGGCCTGGGCATCTTCCTGATGGATCCGCTTCGCCTCGGCGAGCGCGGCAGCCGCCGCAGCCTTGGGATCCGCCCCCTGTCCGGCCGCCGCACGGTACACGTCACGGACCCGGCGCACCCCGTATCCCAGGTTCACCGCGGTGGGCCGCGCCCCCGCCAACTGTTCCGCCGCGTCCTCGACGTCGTAGCCCCGCGCCGCGGCCAACGCCACCCCGTAGGCGCCCGCGATCCCCAGCAGCGGTGCACCCCGGACCGCCAGCGTCCTGATCGCCACCACCAGCGCGGGCACGTCCGTACAGACCAACTCCGTCTCCTCGACGGGAAGTCGCGTCTGGTCGAGGAGGACCAGTACGGGTCCTTCGGGCGGCTCGTCCCAGCGGAGGGAGGGGAGCATCGGCGGCTCCGCACCGACCGAGTTGTGTGCGTACTGATCAGCCATCCGTTCAGTCTGCCCGCTGCGACACGGACAATGAAGGCGAGAACGGAGGCGATAAGGAGATACAGCCCCCGGTCCACCCTGGCGCAACGCGTGGCACGATGGCTGCCAGGCCCTGTTTCCCGGATCTCCGTGGGCCCGGAACCCCAGGCGGGGCGCCCCGCCGTCGATCCACGGAGGTCCGGGAAGCAGGACCCAGGTCGTGTCCGGCGGATCTTCACAGACCCGCGACGCCCCGCACCGCATCCCGCAGGGGTGCCGGTGTCGTCCCTGTACCTCCGGTCCATCGACGACATCGGCCCAGCACCCTGCGGTGCACGCCACCGGCGTCGGCTCCCGCCGCCGGTGCGGCGGACGGAGTCCGGGCCGCGAAGCTCCACCGGACGCGACCTGGCCCGCCGCCCCGCTCCGCGGACGGGCACCGTCGAAGCGCCGGCTCCCCGAGCCGGCCTCTCAACCAATCCACGAGGTGGACGACCGTGAACGACTCTCCGGGCTGGGCCTCGCCCGGATCCGCCCCGTCCGACGGCCAGGACACCGCTGTGCCCCGGCCCGCAGAGCCCACCGACGACAAGACCGGCTCCGCCTCGAAGTGGTCCACGGCCCAGCCACCCGCCGGACAGTGGTCCCCGCCGAGCGCGCCCGGCTCCGGCCCCACCCCCAAAGCCGCGCAGGGCTGGGGCGGCCCGCCCCCGAGCGGCGGACCCGGCTGGGGCAGGCCGCCGGCCGCCAAGCCGGGAGTCATCCCGCTCCGCCCCCTGAGTGTCGGCGAGATCCTCGACGGAGCCGTATCGACCCTGCGCCTCCACTGGCGCACAGTGCTGAGCGTCAGCCTCGCCGTCTCCGTGGTCTCCCAGATCGGCGACATCCTTCTCCGGCGCTACCTGCTGCCCGAGCCGGTCGCGCTCGACCCGAACGCGACACCCTCCGAACTCCTCAGCCAGGCCACCGAGTCGGCCCAGTCCCAGCTCGCCGCGGACGCCCCCTCGCTCGCCATCCTGGTGATCTGCACACTCTTCACCACCGCGATACTCACCGTGGTGATCAGCCGTTCCGTGCTGGGCCGCCCCGTCACCCTCGCGGACGCGTGGAGCGAGGCCCGTCCCCGCCTCCTCAAGCTGCTCGGGTTCACCCTGCTGCTGCCATTGATGAGCGCCTTGGTACTGCTCGTCGGCATGCTGCCCGGCCTGCTGATCGGATCCACGGCCGGGGCCGCGCTGGCCCTGCTCGGCGCGGTGGCGGCCTTCGTCGTCGTCATCTGGCTGATGGTCCGCTTCAGCCTCACCTCCCCCGCGCTCATGCTGGAACGTCAGGGAGTCATCGCCTCGATGCGCCGCTCCGCCAAGCTCGTGTCGGGCTCCTGGTGGCGCACTTTCGGCATCCTGGCTCTCACGCTGCTGCTGTCCATGGTGCTGTCGCTGCTCATCGCCATCCCCTTCGCGGTCATCAGCACGGCGGTGGACGGCGACGGCCTCACCGACTGGCCCTTCCTCGTCATCACCGGCATCGGTGCCGTGATCGCCTCCACGATCACGTACCCGATCTCCGCCGGCGTCACCGTCCTTCTCTACGTGGACCAGCGCATCCGGCGCGAGGCCCTCGACCTCGAACTCGCGCGCGCCGCGGACGTACCGGGCTACGGCACCGACCAGCCGGGCCGCGACCCCTCCGGGAGCTGATGCGGTGTCCATCGTGGGGGGAACGACGAGACGGCCGCTGATACGCGCGAGCGACGACCTGCCGGTGGACACTTCCCGCATCCCCGCCCGTGAGGCGGCGGAGCGGGAGCTGTCCAAGCCGATGTACCACGAGAACGATCCCAACCTCCTGGAACGCGCCCTCGCACGTATCGGGGAGTGGATCGGCAAGCTCTTCGAGGCCGCGTCCGGCGCCGCCCCCGGCGGACCGCTCGGAGTCATCATGGTCGCCCTGATCGTCGTGGCGCTCTGCGCAGCCCTGTGGTGGCGGCTGGGCGCGCCCGGCCGCCAGTCGGTCACCACGGGCACCCTCTTCGACGACGGCCCCCGCAGCGCCGCCCAGCACCGCACCACGGCGGAGACACACGCCGCGGCCCACCGCTGGACGGAAGCGGTCCAGGAGCGGATGCGCGCCCTCGTCCGCTCCTTGGAGGAACGGGCCCTGCTCGACCCCCGCCCCGGCCGTACCGCCGACGAAGCGGCCTCCGAAGCGGGACGCACACTCCCCAGCCACGCCGACCGACTACGCACGGCCGCCCGGGAGTTCGACGACGTCACATACGGGGGCCGCACCGCCGACGAGCGGGCGTACCTGCGACTGCGCGAACTCGACACCGATCTCGAACGGGCGAAGCCGCACCTGAGCACCGTGGCCGGGGGAACAGCCGAGTGACCTCCCCCATCAGCGCCACATCGCTCGCCCCGACCGCCCGCCAGATCTGGACGCGGGGCCGCGGAATCGTCCTCGCCCTTCTCGTCCTGCTGGCGGCCGGAATCGCGATGGCCGCCCTGCGTTCCGGCGAGCAGTACGGCCGTCTCGACCCGCGCTCCACCGACCGGTTCGGCAGCCGCGCCACCGCCGAACTGCTCAAGGACCAAGGCGTCTCCGTCACCGTCCGCACCACACTGCGCGAGGCCACGGCGGAGGCCGGACCTGACACCACTCTGCTGGTCACCAACCCTGACCTGCTGACGCCCACGCAGCAGCACACCCTGCGCGCCCGGACAGCCCCCGCGGGCGGTCGCACCGTCCTCCTCGGCGCGGGCCCGCCGTCCCTCGACGCCCTGGCGCCCGGAGTCCGTACGAACACCCCCACACCGGTCTCGGCCCACGCCCCCCGATGCGCGCTGCCCGCAGCCGTCAGCGCGGGCAGCGTCGACATCGGCGGCGAGCGGTACGAGACGGACCGGTCCGACGCCGATAACTGCTACCCGAGCGACGGCGCACCGACCCTCCTCAGAATCCCGGACGCGCGGACCGGCTCCGCCGACAGGTCGACCACCGACACCGCACCCGGCGACACCGTCCTGCTCGGCTCCCCCGACATCCTCTACAACAACCGCCTCGACCAGCACGGCAACGCGTCGCTGGCCCTTCAACTCCTCGGCTCCCGGCCTCATCTCGTCTGGTACCTCCCTTCACTCAGTGATGACTCCGCCTCCAACGGTGGCGAGGACAACGCCGGCAGTACATTCCTCGAACTCATTCCTTCCGGCTGGATCTGGGGCACTTTCCAGCTTTTCCTGGCGGCGCTGCTCGCGGCCGTCTGGCGTGCCCGCAGGCTGGGTCCGCTGGTGACCGAACGACTCCCCGTGGCCATCCGCGCCTCGGAATCCACCGAGGGACGCGCCGGCCTCTACCGCAAGGCAAACGCACGGGACCACGCCGCATCGGCCTTGCGCGCGGCCGCTCGTGACCGCCTCGCCCCGCTCCTCGGCGTCCCTCCCAGCAAGGCACACAGGTCAGACTCCCTGATCGCCGCGGTCTCGGCCCGCCTCCCGGACACGGACCACGACCCGACCGTCCTTCTCTTCGGCCCGGCCCCGACCGGCGACGCCGCTCTCATCCGCCTGGCGGACCAACTCGACGCCCTCGAAAGAGAGGTACGCACCTCATGAGTGCCCCGACCGCACAGAACGCCGGGACCCCCGGGCCCGCCGGGAACACGGACAGCGCCCGCGCAGCCCTGGAATCCCTGCGTGCCGAGATAGCGAAGGCGGTGGTCGGCCAGGACCCCGCCGTCACCGGACTTGTCGTAGCCCTGCTCTGCCGCGGCCACGTCCTCCTCGAAGGAGTCCCCGGGGTTGCCAAGACCCTGCTCGTACGGGCACTTGCCGCCTCCCTCGAACTCGACACGAAACGCGTTCAGTTCACCCCAGACCTGATGCCGAGCGACATCACCGGCTCACTCGTCTACGACTCCCGCGCCTCGGAGTTCTCCTTCCAGCCCGGCCCTGTCTTCACCCATCTGCTGCTGGCCGACGAAATCAACCGCACCCCGCCCAAGACCCAGTCGTCCCTCCTGGAGGCCATGGAGGAACGCCAGGTCACGGTCGACGGCGTCGCGCGCCCCCTGCCCGACCCGTTCCTGGTCGCCGCGACCCAGAACCCGGTCGAGTACGAGGGCACCTACCCCCTCCCCGAGGCCCAGCTCGACCGCTTCCTGCTCAAGCTGACGGTGCCGCTGCCGTCCCGTGACGACGAGATCAATGTGCTGACCCGCCACGCGCAAGGTTTCGATCCACGCGATCTCCAGGCCGCGGGGGTACGGCCCGTCGCCGGGCCTGCCGACCTGCAAGCGGCGCGTGAAGCGGTCGCCAAGACGTCTGTCTCACCCGAGATCGCGGGCTATGTCGTCGATATCTGCCGTACCACGCGTGAATCCCCCTCGCTGTCCCTCGGCGTCTCCCCGCGAGGAGCCACCGCACTGCTCTCCACAGCCCGTGCCTGGGCCTGGCTGACCGGCCGCGACTACGTCATCCCCGACGACGTGAAAGCCCTGGCCCTTCCCACCCTGCGCCATCGCGTCCAACTCCGGCCCGAAGCAGAGATGGAGGGAGTCACTGCCGACTCCGTCATTACCGCGATCCTCGCCCATGTCCCCGTACCCCGATGAGGCGGTGAAACCGTGGCCCTCACCGGACGGAGCGCTCTCCTCGCGGCTCTCGGCTCGATCCCCGTCGGAGTCTTCGCCCCCAGCTGGGCAGGGATCCTCGCCGTCAATGCGCCGCTCTCACTCGCCATTCTGTGCGACTACGCCCTGGCGACACCAGTGCGAACGCTCCAATTCACCCGAAACGGTGATACCTCAGTTCGGCTCGGCGAGAGCGCGGCAGTGCATCTGACCGTCACCAACCCCTCGGGCCGCCGTCTGCGCGCCCAGCTTCGCGATGCCTGGCCGCCCAGTAGCTGGCTCACCGGAACCGACCAGTCGAGTTCCCGGCACACGGTGACCGTCCCTCCGGGCGAGCGGCGCCGGCTCACCACCCTGCTCCGCCCCACTCGACGCGGCGACCGGCATGCGGAACAGGTGACTGTGCGCTCGTTCGGGCCGCTGGGACTGGCCTCCCGCCAGGGCAGCCACGACGTCCCCTGGACCGTGCGCGTGCTTCCGCCGTTCACGAGCCGCAAGCACCTGCCGTCCAGGCTGAGGCGTCTACGGGAACTCGACGGCCGCACCAGCGTGCTGACCCGTGGCGAGGGCACCGAGTTCGACAGCCTCAGGGAGTACGTGACCGGCGACGACACCCGGTCCATCGACTGGCGGGCGACCGCACGCCGGTCGACCGTCACCGTACGGACCTGGCGCCCCGAGCGGGACCGGCACCTCCTCATCGTCCTGGACACCGGTCGCACTTCAGCGGGTCGCGTGGGTGACGTCCCCCGTCTGGACGCCGCCATGGACGCCGCCCTCCTCCTGACTGCCCTTGCCTCGCGGGCCGGCGACCGGGTTGATCTCCTCGCCTACGACCGGCGCACACGCGCCCAGGTCCAGGGCCGCGCGGCGGGCGATGTCCTGTCGGCCATGGTGAACGCGCTGGCCCCACTGGAACCGAATCTGGTGGAGACGGACACCCGCGGCCTCAGCGCGGCGACGCTGAAGAGCGCCCCGCGCCGATCGCTCATCGTGTTGCTCACGAGCCTCGACGCAGCACCCGTGGAGGAAGGCCTTCTCCCTGTCCTGCCGCAGCTCACCCGACGCCACACCGTCATCGTGGCCTCGGTCGCCGATCCTCATATCGAGAGGATGAGCCTGGCACGGGGCACAGTGGACGCGGTGTACGAAGCCTCCGCCGGCGCGCAGGCGCAAGCTCAGAGGCGACGTACGGCAGAACTGTTGCGGAGCAAGGGTGTCACGGTCGTGGACGCCACCCCGGAGAAGCTCGCGCCTGCTCTGGCCGACACATATCTCGCGCTCAAAGCAGCCGGACGCCTCTAGGAGAATGAGAGGTGACGTGTGGACGGGGGAAAAACTCCTCGTCCACACGGGAAAGCCGTCGAGCGTAAACGGGTCCGGAACGCAGAAATGCCCCGCACCAGAAGGTGCGGGGCATTCCCACAATAATTGTTCGGCGGCGTCCTACTCTCCC
>NZ_JBHZEJ010000090.1:0-29505 GCF_042756365.1 Streptomyces sp. NPDC059092 | reverse complement strand
ATGCAATAATCCCCGCCAATTTATTTTTTTTTTTTAAAATTTAGGGGTGGGGGGGCCCGCCACACGGGATACCCCGGCGCCGGGGGGCCGCGGGCTTCTCTTCCGTACCACCGGTGTCAGAGGCACCGGTGGTCACAGGGGCGTTCACCTCTCGGGGTCGCTCAGAGGCCGACTTCCTTCATCAGCATGCCGACCTCGGTGTTGGTGAGGCGGCGCAGCCAGCCGGACTTCTGGTCGCCCAGCGGGATCGGTCCGAAGGACGTACGGACGAGGCGGTCGACCGGGAATCCGGCCTCGGCGAGCATCCGGCGGACGATGTGCTTGCGGCCCTCGTGGAGGGTGACCTCGACCAGGTAGTTCTTGCCGGTGTTCTCGACGACCCGGAAGTGGTCGGCCTTCGCGTAGCCGTCCTCCAACTGGATGCCGTCCTTGAGCCGCTTGCCCAGATCGCGCGGCAGCGGGCCCTGGATGGCGGCGAGGTAGATCTTCTTGACGCCGTACTTGGGGTGCGTCAGCCGGTGGGCCAGCTCGCCGTGGTTGGTGAGCAGGATGATGCCCTCGGTCTCCGTGTCGAGCCGGCCGACGTGGAAGAGCCGGGTCTCGCGGTTGGTGACGTAGTCGCCGAGGTTCTGCCGACCGTCGGGGTCGCCCATCGTGGAGACGACACCGGCCGGCTTGTTCAGCGCGAAGAACAGGTGCGACTGGGTGGCGACGGTCAGCCCGTCGACCTTGATCTCGTCGCGGTCCGGGTCGACGCGCATGCCCTGTTCGAGCACGATCTCGCCGTTGACCTCGACGCGTGCCTGCTCGATCAGCTCCTCGCAGGCCCGGCGTGAACCCATGCCGGCGCGGGCGAGGATCTTCTGCAGCCGCTCGCCCTCCTGCTCGGCGCCCGGGTTGGTCCTGGGCGTCGTGATGGAGGGCTTGTCGGCGTACCGGTCGCGGTTGCGCTGCTCGATCTTGGCGTCCAGCTCACGGGGGCGCGCCGGCGCGCCGCGACGGGGGCCGCCCTTGCCGCCCCGTGCGCCGCCCTGCGCGGGCTTGGGGCCGCCCTTGGCGCCGCCCCTGGCCGCCGCGCCGCGGGCGCCGCCGCCCTGGCGCGGCCCGTCACCGGAGCCGCCGGAACCACCGGCACCGCCGGAACGGCGGGCGCCGCCCGGGGCGCCCGACGCGCCGGAACCGCCGCTGGGACCCGAGCGGCCGACGTCGTAACGGCGCTCCTCGGGACGCGGGCGGGACGGCCGCTTCGGCTTGTCGTCGCGCCCGTCGGCACCCCGGTTGTCCCGGTCGTCCCGGCTGCCGCCGCTCCCGCCTCCGCTGTTCCGGTTGGTTCCGCCGCTGTTCCTGCCGTTGCTTCGCATCAAAGTTCCGTCTTGTCGTCTGCGTGGGTTTCCGGTGCGTCAGGTGCGTCCGGATCGAACGACGGGACGCCTTCCTGGCTCTCGGCCTCGATCGCGTCCGCCTCGGGGAGGAAGGGCGCGAGTTCCGGGAGCTCGTCCAGGCCGCGCAGGCCCATCCGCTCCAAAAAGTAGTTCGTCGTCCTGTACAGGATCGCACCTGTTTCGGGTTCCGCGCCCGCCTCCTCCACCAGTCCGCGCTGGAGGAGGGTGCGCATGACGCCGTCGCAGTTCACTCCGCGTACGGCCGAGACGCGCGAACGGGTCACCGGCCGGCGGTACGCGACGACCGCCAGGGTCTCCAGCGCGGCCTGGGTCAGCCGGGCGTGCTGGCCGTCGAGCACGAAGGCCTCGACGGCCTCGGCGTACTCGGGCCGCGTGTAGAAGCGCCAGCCACCGGCGACCAGCCGCAGCTCGAAGCCGCGGCCCTGGACGGTGTACTCGTCGGCCAGGGCGCGCAGGGCGTCCGCGACGGCGCCGCGGGGGCGGTCGAGGACCTTGGCGAGGTGTTCCTCGGTCGCGGGCTCGTCGACGACCATGAGGACCGCCTCCAGGGCGGGCTTGAGATCCAGGTCCCGGGCCGTGGTCCCGGGCCGCCGCTCGTTCACACCGTCTCCTCGCTGTCGTCTCCCCCGCCGGTGGCTCCCGTGCCGTCGGCGGGACGCCCTGTGCCGGGGCCGGGCGGCCGGTCGAACTCGTCCGTCACGCTCGGCTCCGTACCGTCGCCCCCGCCCGTCCAGCGGACCATGAGCGGCCCCAGCGCCTCATCCTGGTCCAGGACGACGGCGCGCTCCCGGTACAGCTCCAGGAGGGCCAGGAAGCGCGCCACGACGGTGAGGGTGGACCCGGCGTCCCCGGCCAGCTCCTGGAAGCTCATCCCGCCGCGCTCGCGCAGCAGGGCGACGACGATCCCGGCCTGTTCCCGTACGGAGACCAGCGGCGCGTGGATGTGCTCCACGTACACCTGCGGCCGGGGCTTCGGTCGCATCGCCTTCACCGCGAGCCGGGCGAACCCCTCGGCCCCGACGCTGATGACCACCTCGGGCAGCAGCTCGGCGTGGTGCGGTTCCAGTCCGACGGTACGGGGATGACGCCGGGCCTCGGTCTCCAGCCGCTCTCCGAAGATCTCCGCGACCCGCTTGTACGCGCGGTACTGGAGCAGCCGCGCGAAGAGCAGGTCCCGCGCTTCGAGGAGCGCGAGGTCCGCCTCGTCCTCGATCTCGGCCGCGGGCAGCAGCCGGGCGGCCTTCAGGTCGAGCAGGGTCGCGGCGACCACCAGGAACTCGGTGGTCTGGTCGAGGTCCCCCTCGGGGCCCATGGCCCGCAGGTGCGCCATGAACTCGTCGGTGACCTGGGAGAGCGCGACCTCGGTCACGTCCATCCGGTGCTTCGAGATGAGCTGGAGCAGCAGGTCGAAGGGCCCCTCGAAGTTGGCGAGCCGCACGGTGAACCGGCGGTCGTCCCGGCCGCCTCCGCTCTCCCCGCTCTCCCCGGCGTCCTCGCCCGCACCGCCGGCCGTGTCCGCCCCGTCCGCCCCGTCCGCACCGGCCTTCGTCTCCGGGGCCGGTTCGGGCTCCAGCGGCTCAGGCTCGGCCCCGGCGGGCTCGGCCGGCCCCGGCTCGGGTGCGGCGGGCACCGGCGTGCCGGGGCCGCGGCCCAGCGGGCGGCGCGGCGGGCGGGCGGGGTCGGGCGGCGGGGGCATCGCGGTCCTGGGAGCGGGAGCGGCGGGAGCGGGGCGGCGAGCGGTGGGGCGGCCCGCGCAGGCTACCGTCAGCGCCCGCGCAGCCGCCGTACGAGAATGCTCGCGTCGCCGCGTGATTCGAGGTCGGCGAGGACGACGGCGACCGCCTCGCGGACGATCCGCCCGCGGTCCACGGCGAGTCCGTGCTCACCGCGCAGCACCAGCCGGGCGTGTTCCAGGTCCATCAGTTCCTCGGCCGAGACATAGACCGTGATCTTCTCGTCGTGCCGTTCGCGCCCGCTGGGGCGGCGGTTGGCGCCACGCCGCTGCCGGCGCTGCTGCCCGCCCTGCTGCGGCCCCTGCGGCCCTTGCCCCTGTGCCCCCGTCCCGCCGCCGGGGCCCGGGGGCGCGCCCTCCTGCGGCCTGCGGGCCTGTACGGCGGTCGCGGCCTGCTCAGCGTCGGCGGTGCGGCTGCGCGCCGGCTGCGTCGAGGCGCGTTCCGCGTCGGGCGCGGAGTGCTCCTCCGCCGTGTCGGAGCCGGCCGGGCCCGCCTGGTCACCGGTCGGATCGCTCTCCCCGGCCGGCGGGGGCACCCGCGGTTCGCCGTTCGCGCCCCGTCGCTGCGCGCCGGGGGACGACGACGTCAGCGCCATGCCCCCGGTCGTACGGAACAGTTCGTCGGCGCCGGGCAGACTCACTCGGCGTGACACCGGGCGAGCACCTCCCTGGCGAGCTGGCGATAGGCGGCGGCGCCGACGGAGTTCGAGGCGTACGTGGTGATGGGCTCACCGGCGACGGTGGTCTCCGGGAAGCGCACGGTCCGCCCGATCACGGTGTGGTAGACGTGATCGTCGAACGCCTCCACGACGCGCGCCAGGACCTCCCGGCTGTGCACCGTGCGGGAGTCGTACATGGTGGCGAGGATGCCGTCGAGCTCCAGCTCCGGGTTGAGCCGCTCCTGGACCTTCTCGATGGTCTCGGTGAGCAGCGCGACCCCGCGCAGCGCGAAGAACTCGCACTCCAGCGGCACGATCACCTTGTGGGCGGCCGTCAGCGCGTTCACGGTCAGCAGACCGAGCGAGGGCTGGCAGTCGATCACGATGTAGTCGTAGTCGAGCAGCAGGGGCTTCAGGGCGCGCTGGAGCGTGGACTCGCGCGCGACCTCGCTGACGAGCTGCACCTCGGCGGCCGAGAGGTCGATGTTGCTCGGCAGCAGGTCCATGTTGGGTACGGCGGTCTTCAGCAGCACCTCGTCGGCCGCCATGCCCCGCTCCATGAGCAGGTTGTAGACGGTGAGGTCCAGCTCCATCGGGTTCACGCCGAGACCGACCGACAGGGCTCCCTGCGGGTCGAAGTCGACGAGCAGCACACGTCTGCCGTACTCCGCCAGCGCGGCACCCAGGTTGATGGTCGACGTGGTCTTGCCGACGCCGCCCTTCTGGTTGCACATCGCGATGATCTTCGCGGGGCCGTGGTCGGTGAGCGGGCCTGGGATCGGGAAGTACGGCAGTGGACGCCCGGTCGGGCCGATGCGCTCGCGGCGCTGGCGGGCAGCGTCGGGGGCGAGGGTGGCCGCGTACTCGGGGTCCGGCTCGTATTCGGCGTCAGGGTCGTAGAAGTGCCCCTCGGGCGCTTCGTCGAAGTCGGCGAACGAAGTGGACTCTCGGCCACCCTCGTTGCCGGCCATGGCGTTCACGTGTTGGCCGTCCATCATCTGGTGGGCTGTCGTCATGTGCTGGTGGGTGGCGAAGGTGCGGACAGCTACGGAGCCGACAGCCTCGAACCCGGACGACGGGCGCTGGCCCCTCACCGGCATTCCTGGTTGACCACCCCCGGGAGTAAATGTCGACTCATTCACAAGTCGTCTTACCTCCTTGGACGGGACCAGGAAACTTATCGATAGGTCAGCGTGGCACCATGCCGACGGTTGGCGACTCTATGGCGTGTCACCACTCCGCAGCAACACAATCCGCCGGACCGGACCCGATGTGTCGGCAACCGAACACCCCTCTGTCAAGGGCGCAGAGCCCTCTCACCAAGGCAGGGCAGCGAGGTTTCGCCGTCATACGAAACGGTTGAAATTGTTACGTTCGAGGCGAGTTGACGAGCGGTCGCACACCCTTCGCCCTACGCCCGCGGCCGGACCTCGCTGTACGAGATCCGGCCGCGGGCGCCATGTTGACGAAGCGGGTTGACGCGTCAGGCGAGAACTGTGCTCAGTTCGGCGTGATCCAGACCATGCGCTTCGGCCACCGAGCGGTAAACGACCTGGCCGTCATGGGTGTTGAGCCCCTTGGCGAGCGCCGGGTCACGGCGCAGCGCGCCGGCCCAGCCGCGGTTCGCCAGCTCCACGATGTAGGGCAGCGTGGCGTTGGTCAGGGCGTACGTGGAGGTGTGCGGTACGGCGCCCGGCATGTTGGCCACGCAGTAGAAGACCGAGTCGTGCACCCGGAAGGTCGGCTCGGCGTGGGTCGTGGGGCGCGAATCCTCGAAGCAGCCACCCTGATCAATCGCAATGTCGACAAGTACACTTCCGGGCTTCATCCGGGCGACGAGCGCGTTGGTGACGAGCTTCGGCGCCTTCGCGCCGGGGATCAGCACGGCCCCGATCACGAGGTCCGCCTCGGTGACCGCCTTCTCCAGCTCGAACGTGTTGGAGACGATGGTCTGGACCTTGGTGCCGAAGATCCGGTCGGCCTCGCGCAGCTTGTCGATGTCCCGGTCGAGCAGGGTCACGTGGAAGCCCATGCCGACGGCGATCTGGGTGGCGTTCCAGCCGGAGACCCCACCGCCGATGACCACCGCGCGGCCCGCCGCCGTACCGGGCACGCCGCCCGGCAGCACACCGCGCCCGCCGGCCGAGCGCATCAGGTGGTACGCGCCGACCTGGGGCGCCAGCCGCCCGGCGACCTCCGACATCGGGGCGAGCAGCGGCAGCGCGCGGCGCGTGGTCTCGACGGTCTCGTACGCGATGGCCGTGGTGCCGGACTCCAGCAGGGCGTCGGTGCAGGCACGGGACGCGGCCAGGTGCAGGTAGGTGAAGAGCGTCTGGTCCTTGCGGAGCCGGTGGTACTCCTCGGCGACCGGCTCCTTGACCTTCAGCAGCAGGTCGGCGACGGCCCAGACCTCGTCGGCGGTGGGCAGGATCCGCGCACCGGCCGCCAGGTACTCGCCGTCGGCGATCGAGGAGCCGACGCCCGCGCCCCGCTCGATGACGACCTGATGCCCGTGGCGCACCAGCTCGTGCACACCGGCGGGGGTGATGGCCACCCGGAACTCGTTGTTCTTGACCTCGCGGGGGATACCGACCAACACGGCAGATCACGGTCCTTGGCTCGGGGGATTCCGCGGAGATTCCGGGCGCAATCCCGTACATACCCGGGCGCACACGGCACACCGGAAGGCACCGCTGACGTACGCGGCTAAGCCAGTCTAATGAAGGATTTCCTGCTGTCTAGCCTTACAAAGCATTAGTCCTCGACCGAAGCGCTGCGGATTTCGTAGGCGTTTCCCTCCGTTTCCAGGAGAAGGCGATCCGCTGCGGCGCGGTGCAGCCGGGCGGCCGCCGGATCTCCGAGCCGGTCCAGGGTGTCCGCGACCCGGAGCTGGAGCGCGGCCTGGAGCCGCACGTCCCCCGCGAGCCGGGCCCACTCGACCGCCTCCTGGCAGGTACGGAGCGACTCCTGGGGCCGGCCCGCGTACTCCTGGACCCGGGCCGCCTCGCTGAGCGCCCGCGCCTGTCCGGGCAGATCGCCCAGCCTGCGGTGGATCGCGGCGGCGGCGCGCCAGTTGCGCAGCGCCTCGCCGTAGCGGCCCGCGTACGTGTGGACGGTGCCGAGGCGGCCGTAGAGCCGCGCCTCGTCGGCGCGCTCGCCCCGGCTCAGCCGCTGGGAGAGGGCCCGTCCGTACCAGTCGGCGGCCCGCTGCCAGTCCCGCAGGTCCTGGTGGGCGCCGCCCAGGGACTCCAGCGCGCGGCCGGTCGCGTACAGATCGTTCGCGGCCCGTCCGGCGTCGAGCGCGGCACGGTAGCGGGCGAGCGCGTCGTGCGTACGGCCGGTCCTGGCGTCCAGATCGCCGATGTTCAGCAGGGCAGCGGCCTGCTCGCGGTACAGCTCGTGGCGCTCCGCGATGTCGAGGACGAGCTGGTGGAGCCCGTACAGCTCGGGTGCGGCGGCCTCCGTGCCCCGGTGCGCGGCCAGCGCGCGGACCAGCGCCGCGACCAGCCGGCGGGCCAGGGTGTCCAGCTCGCCGTCCGCGACCGCGAGGCGCGCGGACGCCAGCAGGGCGGGCTGCCGGGAGTACAGCCACTCGGCCGCGGTGGCGGCGTTCGGGAAGCGCAGCGCGCGGGGCAGCCCGGCGAGCCGCGTGCGGGCCGGGGACCCCTCGGGGTCGGTGACGGCACGGCAGGACTGGAGCAGCCGTACGGTCCGCTCCAGCATCCGCGCCCGGGCGAGCTGCACCTCGGCGGGTCGGTCCTCGGCGAGCAGCGGGCGCAGCAGCGGGACGAGGCAGCCCGGGACGACGTACTGGTCGACGGCCGCCCGCCCGGGAGCGGGCCGGTACGGCGCGGCGGCCTGCCGGGCGGCCCGGTCGTCGGCGGTACGCAGCAGCCCCCGCTCGGCGAAGTCGTCCAGCAGGACGGCGGCGTCCGCCATGGAGCAGCCGGCCAGCGCCGAGGCGGTGTGCACGTCGGTGATCCCGGCGGGCGCGAGGGCGAGCAGCCGCAGCATCCGGGCGGCGGGCTGCGGCAGGCTCTCGTACACGAGCCGGAAGGCGCGGGCGAGCGGCCGGGCCCCGACGGGGCGTTCGGAGTCGTGCGGCAGGGCGCGCAGCCGCTTGGACACATCGGCGACCGACGCCATGGGGCGCGCCGCGAGCCAGCCGCCGGCCAGCACGAGCGCGGCGGGCTGGCCACCGCACTCCTCGGTCAGGGACTCGGCGGCCTGCGGGTCCACCGTGATCCGTACGGCGCCGGTGAACCGCGTGAGCAGTTCGATGGCGGCCTTGGTGTCCATCCCGCCGAGGGTGCACGGGCGTACGTCGGGGATCCCGGTGAGCGGACCCTGCGAGACGGCGACGACCAGGCAGTCCGGATTGTCCGGTACGAGCGGGTCGACCTGCCCGGCGTCGACGGCGTCGTCGAGGAGCAGCAGCACCCGGCGGGAGCCCAGCGCCTCGCGCACCATCTCGGACAGCTCGTCCTCCCCCGCGCCGGGCGGCGTGGCCACGCCGAAGGCGCCGAGGATCTCGCGGGCGGTCCGCTCGGTGGGCACGGGCTCGCCGTCGGAACCGGTGAGGCGGGTCCGTACGATCCCGTCGGGATACCCGTCCCGCAACTGCCGGGCCAGCTCACGCGCGAGCGAGGTCCGCCCGGACCCTGGCCGCCCGGCGATCAGCAGCACCCGCGCGCGGGGGGCCTTCCGGCCGGAGATCGTATTGAGTCCGGCACGCTCGATGTCCCCGTGCAGGGACTTGAGTTCCCGCAACCGCCCGAGGAACTCCCCCCCGACGAAGGCGTGTTCCCCTTCCTGGATCCCTTCGAGGCCACGCACGGGCCCGAGTTCGGGGCCGGGGCCGTGCGGGGGAGCGGAGGCGGAAGCGGCCGCGGACGGCTCGGGGGACGCGACGGCGTCGGGTGCGGGAACGGGTGGGGATTCGGACGCGGGCTCGGGCAGCCGCTCGGGCGGGACCACGGCTTCCGCTTCGGCCAGGGGCTCGGGCTCGGGCTCGGTCACCGTTCCCGGTTCGGCCGAGGGCTCTCGCTCGACCACGGCTTCTTCCGCCACCGGCTCAGGCTCGCGCCCGGCCGGAGAGCCGGGCGCGGCCACGGCTTCCGCTTCGGCCGCAGGCTCGGGCTCGGGCTCGGGCTCGGACTCAGGCGCGGCCCCGGAGCGGGGCGCGACCACCGTTCCCGCATCGGCCAGAGGCTCGGCCACGGCCACGGCTTCCACTTCGGCCAAGGGCTCGGACTCGGCCACGGACTCGGACTCGGACTCGGACTCGGGCTCGGGCTCGGGCTCGGACTCGGCCACGGACTCGGGCTCGGGCTCGGCCACGGCATCCGCATCTGCCACAGGCTCGGCCACGGCTTCCGCTTCGCCCGCAGGCTCAGGCTCGCGCTCGGCCCCAAGGCCGGACTCGGCCACGGCATCCGCTCCGGCCAGGGGCTCGGGCGCGGCCCCGGGCGCGGGCTCGGGTTGAACCACACGTTCAGGCGCGGCCATGGCTTCCGCTCCCGCCGGGGGCTCGCGCTCGGCCTCGGGCTCCGTCCGGCCCGCGGGCGGCACGGCCGGTTCAGGCTCCCCGGTCTCCGGCCCGGCTCCGGGGTGCTCGCGCGCCGGCTCGGCGGGGACGGCCGGCGGTGCGGGGGCCGGGGGTTTCCTCTCCGGGGCCGGGCCGGCCCCGGGCCGCTCGGGCTCCGGTTCCCGCTTCCGCTCCGGCTCCGGTTCCGGCTCCACCGGGGCCGCGCCGGGCGGTTCAGCGCGGTCCGGCTGCGGGGCCGCGGCCTTCCGCCGGGCGCGGGCGGGCCGGGCGGCCGGGCGTGGCTCGGCGGGGCCACTCTCCGTACCGCTCGCGACATCGGTCACATCCTCGGGACCCTCCGGGACGCTCACCCGGGCCGTACCTTTCCTCTTCGCGGGCGATGTGGCCCGGCCGCGGCGCTTGGCCGACGGTGCGTCGGATTCGGTGGGCCCGGCGGCGGCCGGCCCCGGCTCCCGGGGCTTCTTGGCTCGCGCACGGCCGGGGCCACTCACGTCCACCGCCTGATCCGTCACGGGCCACGCTCCGTCCGCCTGCGCACGATCCGAGCCCGGCGGGTCTCCGCACGGACGGTTCGAGCGTAGTTCACTCTCTGCGACGGAACAGGGGGAGCGCGGCCGGTGAATCCCCCAATCGGATCAGCGTTTTTTCAGATCAGAAGACAAATTGGGGGGGGCCGGAATCAGGCTTCAGGGATCAGGCCTCGAACGGCCGTGCCGGCCACGGCGCCTCCGCCGGTCGCAGCGCCTCCACGCCGTCCCCCGCGAGCGCCGCGGTGAGCGAGAGGACGCCCACCGCGAGGCAGTTGTTGTGCAGCTCGCCGCCGAGTACGCCCCGTACCAGCTCCGCGAGATCCACCCGGGCCAGCTCCATGTCCGCCTCCTCCTCGGAGACCTGGAAGCGCTCGCCCTCCGCCTCCGACAGCTCCCGGGCGAGGAAGATCCGTACCGCTTCGTCGCAGCCGCCCGGCGTCGTGTAGACGTCCGTCAGCACCCGCCAGTCCTCGGCCTTGACGTGCGCTTCCTCGTACAGCTCGCGCTGCGCCGCGTGCAGCGGGTTCTCCCCCGGTACGTCGAGCAGCCCGGCCGGGATCTCCCAGAGCTTCTCGCGTACGGGGTGGCGGTACTGGCGCAGGACCAGGACCCGGCCCTCGTCGTCCAGGGCGAGGATCGCGACGGATCCGGGGTGGACCTGGTAGTCGCGCTTCACGACCGTGCCGTCGGGCATGACCACATCATCCGTGCGGACACTGGTCTTGTTGCCGCGGAACGGCGTCGTGGTCGCGGTGACCCGCCATTCCTCAGGGGTGTCCTTGATGGTCATGGCAGCGTCCTCCCACGGTGGTACACAAGCGGAAACCGAGGCACAGGCCCGCAAAAACCCCGGCCCGTACCCCGGCTCCCACCGTATCGCCTGTGACGTGCCTTACGACCGCGCGGCCACCGGCTCGCCCGCCTCCCGACGCGGTCCTTCACGGCGCTCGACCGCGGCCTTCACCAGCCCCGCGAACAGCGGGTGCGGACGCGTCGGACGGGACCGCAGCTCCGGGTGGGCCTGGGTGGCGACCAGGTAGGGGTGCGTGGTGCGCGGGTACTCGACGTACTCGACGAGCTTGTTGTCGGGGGACGTGCCCGAGAAGACCAGACCGGCCTTCTTCTCCAGCTCCGCGCGGTAGGAGTTGTTCACCTCGTAGCGGTGACGGTGGCGCTCCTCCACGTACGGCTGGTCCTCGTACACCTCGCGGACGATCGAGCCCTCGGCGAGCTTCGCCGGGTAGAGACCGAGCCGCATCGTGCCGCCCAGGTCACCGGCGCCCTCGACGTACGCGAGCTGCTCCTCCATCGTGGAGATCACCGGGTGCGCGGTGCCGGAGTCGAACTCCGTGGAGTTGGCCTCGGGGATCCCCGCGAGGTTGCGCGCCGCGTCGATGACGATGCACTGGAGGCCGAGGCAGATGCCGAGCAGCGGCACCTTGTGCTCACGGGCGTACTGGATCGCGCCGACCTTGCCGGTCACGCCGCGCTCCCCGAACCCGCCCGGGATCAGGATGCCGTCGACGTCACCGAGCTGCTTCGCGGCGCCCGCCGGGGTCGTGCAGTCGTCCGACGTGACCCACTTCACGGTGACCCGCGCCTTGTTGGCGAAGCCGCCCGCGCGGATGGCCTCCGTCACGGAGAGGTACGCGTCCGGCAGGTCGATGTACTTGCCGACCATGGCGATGGTGACCTCGTGGTCGGGGTTGTGGACACGGTCCAGCAGATCGTCCCAGACCGTCCAGTCCACGTCGCGGAACGGCAGGTCCAGCTTGCGTACGACGTAGGCGTCCAGGCCCTCGGTGTGCAGCACCTTGGGGATGTCGTAGATCGACTTGGCGTCGACGCAGGCCACCACGGCCGCCTCGTCCACGTCGCACATCAGGGAGATCTTGCGCTTGATGGAGAGCGGCACGTCGCGGTCGGCACGGAGCACGATCGCGTCGGGCTGGATGCCGATGTTCCGCAGGGCGGCGACCGAGTGCTGGGTCGGCTTGGTCTTCAGCTCGCCGGACGGGCCGATGTACGGGAGGAGCGAGATGTGCACGACGAAGACGTTGTCGCGGCCCACCTCGTGGCGCACCTGGCGGACGGTCTCCAGGAACGGCAGCGACTCGATGTCGCCGACCGTGCCGCCGACCTCCGTGATGACGACGTCGACGTCACCGGCCGCCATCCGCCGGATGCGGTGCTTGATCTCGTTGGTGATGTGCGGGATCACCTGGACCGTGTCGCCCAGGTACTCGCCGCGCCGCTCCTTGGCGATGACCTGCGAGTAGACCTGGCCGGTGGTGACGTTGGCCGAGCCATCGAGGTCCACGTCGAGGAAGCGCTCGTAGTGGCCGATGTCCAGGTCGGTCTCGGCGCCGTCGTTCGTGACGAACACCTCACCGTGCTGGAAGGGGTTCATCGTGCCGGGGTCGACGTTCAGGTACGGGTCGAGCTTCTGCATCGTGACCCGCAGACCGCGCGCCTTCAGCAACGCGCCCAGGCTGGAGGCGGTCAGGCCCTTGCCGAGGGAGGAAGCGACACCCCCGGTGACGAAGATGTGCTTGGTCGTCGAGGATGTCGAGGATCGTGTCGGCATGGCCAAGAGGGGGCTCCCGTGGTCGCGGTTCGATGTGCGTGCCGGTGTCCCAGGCCGAGAGGCGAAGGGACTGCCGTCGCTGCGGTTTCGGGGTCTCTGTGCTGTGCAGGGAGTCCACCGGTCCACGGGCTACCAGGGTAACAGCGACGACGGGAGGCCGCTTCCGGCCACGCGCCCCCGTGCACCGCCTCCCCTTTCCCCCTCGTCACACTTTTTCCCCCTCGTCCCGTCGGCCCCACTCGTTCGGCGGACCGCTCTTCTTCCGAGCGTGACGCGGAACCCCGACGTGCGTCGTATCCTGCTCAAACATTCGCTGCCGAGTGCGGCCGGCAAACGGCACCACCCCCGCCCGATTTCCCGGAAAACCAGCTCGTCAACGACCCTTGACCGCAGTAAGCGCCCCGCGGGGCGGACGTGGCCGTTCGACTGGAGATGCACGTGGCCGGGCGCATCGAGGATTACGCACTCATCGGAGACATGCAGACCGCTGCCCTGGTCTGCCGGGACGGCACAGTCGACTGGCTGTGCCTGCCCCGCTTCGATTCGCATGCCGTTTTCGCGGCTCTGCTGGGAACCGACGAGCACGGTTTCTGGCGACTGGGGCCCGCGTATCCCGCGGGCTCCGTACCGCCGCGGGCCACACGGCGCCGCTACCGCGGGGACTCCCTGATTCTGGAGTCCGAGTGGGACACGCCGCGCGGGACCGTGAGAGTGACCGATTTCATGCCGCCGCGTGACGGCGCGCCGCAGCTCATCCGGATCGTCGAGGGCGTCAGCGGCCGCGTGCCGATGCGCTCCGCGCTACGGATGCGGTTCAGCTACGGACGCGTCGTACCGTGGGTCCACAAGGTGGACAACCGTACGGTCGCCGTCGCCGGACCCGACTCGGTCTGGCTGGACACCGAGGCGGAGACGCACGGCAAGGACCTGACGACGTACTCCGACTTCACGGTGGCACCCGGGGACCGGATCGCGTTCACGATCAGCTGGCAGCCCTCGCACCGTCAGCCGCCCGCGCTGCCGGACCCGGAGGGCTCCCTGGAGGCGACCTCCGAGTTCTGGCGCGAGTGGGTCGAGCACTGCACGTACCACGGCCCCTACCGGGAAGCCGTGATCCGTTCGCTGATCACGCTCAAGGCCCTGACGTACGCGCCGACGGGCGGCATCGTGGCCGCGCCGACGACCTCGCTCCCCGAGGAGATCGGCGGCAGCCGCAACTGGGACTACCGCTACACGTGGCTGCGCGACGCCGCGATCACGCTCTCGTCCCTGCTGCGCACCGGCTACCGCGAGGAGGCCCGCGCCTGGCGTGAGTGGCTGCTGCGCGCCGTGGCCGGCGATCCGGAGAACCTCCAGATCATGTACGGCATCGCGGGCGAGCGTGAGCTGGGCGAGGCCGAGCTGGACTGGCTGCCGGGCTACGAGCGTTCGGGCCCGGTCCGGGTCGGCAACGGGGCCGCGCACCAGCTCCAGCTCGACGTGTACGGCGAGGTCACCGAGGCGCTGCACCTCGCCCACATGACGGGCCTGGCGCGCAACGACTACGCCTCCGTCCTCCAGCTCAAGCTGATCCGCTACCTGGAGAAGCACTGGGACCAGCCCGACGAGGGCATCTGGGAGGTGCGCGGGCCGCGCCGGCACTTCGTTCACTCGAAGGTGATGGCGTGGGTCGCCGTCGACCGGACGATCAAGCTGATCGAGTCGGGCGACGCGGACGGGCCGCTGGAGCGCTGGCGCGAGCTGCGCGACGACATCCACCACGATGTCTGCGAGAAGGGGTACGACAAGGAGCGGAACACCTTCACGCAGTCGTACGGTTCCAAGGAACTGGACGCGTCGCTGCTGCTCATCCCGCAGATGGGCTTCCTGCCACCGGACGACAAGCGGGTCATCGGCACGATCGAGGCGATCCAGCGCGAGCTGTCCACGGAGGACGGTTTCGTCCTGCGCTACCCGACGTCGGGTGAGGACGCGGGGGTCGACGGCCTGGAGGGCGACGAGGGCGCGTTCCTCGCCTGCTCGTTCTGGCTGGCCGACGACCTGGCGATGATCGGGCGGGTCGACGAGGCGCGCAAGCTCTTCGAGAAGCTGCTGTCGCTGCGGAACGATCTCGGGCTGCTGGCCGAGGAGTGGGACTCCCGGCTCCAGCGCCAGGTCGGCAACTTCCCGCAGGCGTTCAGCCATGTGCCGCTGATCGACACGGCGCTGCGGCTGACGGCGTCGGGCGCGTACGGCGGCTGACGGCTGACGGGCCGGAGGAACACGGGCGGGGCCCGGACGGAGCGGTTCACGCCGCGCTGTCCGGGCCCCGCCCGCTTTTCACGCCCGCACGTGTCCCCCGGGACATCCGCCTCTTCGGGGCATCCGCGTTCCCGGGGCATCCGCGTCTTCGCGCCCTCGCGCGTTCCGCGCCCGTCCGCATCGTCGCGGCCCGCGCTGCTGCCGACGCCGGAGGTCTGTCCGGCGCACGCGGGGCGCAAGGCGGAGGCGGCGCGGGAGCCGCGTCTCAACCGGCAGACGCTCCACAACCGGCTCGGCCGGATCTCGGAGCTGCTGGGCACGGACCTGGAGGACCCGCGGACGGTGCCGGCCCTGCGCCTGGCGCCGCGGGCCCGCCGGCACACGCCCGGGGAGTGAGAGGCTGCCGGGGCGCGTGCTCCGGCCGCCTCAGGCCGGTCAGCGCGGCGGGCGTCCCCGCTCCGTCAGTTCGTCGTACACGCAGAGGACCTGCGCGATCGTCTCGTCCTCCGTCGGCCAGGTGGCCGCCTGTGCCCGGCCCGCCGCGACCAGCCGGGCGCGCCGCACCGGGTCGGCCAGCAGGCCCGTCACCGCGTCCGCCAGGGCCGGCGCGTCGCCGTACGGGACGAGTTCCGCCGCGTCGCCGACCAGTTCGGGGGTCGCGCCCACCGCCGTCGCGACCAGCGGTACGCCGAGCCGCAGCGCCTCCTGTGCGAGGACGGAGCGGGCCTCCCAGCGGCTGGCGAGCACGGCGACGTCCGCGGACGCGAGGAGTTCGCTGATGTCGTCCCTGCGGCCGATGAGCTGTACGGGCAGGTCCTCGTTCTCGATCCGGCGCTGGAGCCTGGCGCGTTCCCGGCCCTCGCCCGCGATGGTGAGCAGCGGGAGGGGGTCGAGGTCGCGCCAGCCGGCGACGGCGTCGAGGAGCGTGTCGTACCCCTGGTCCGGTACGAGGCTGCCCACGGCCATCAGTAACGGCCTTTCGACGGCGCCGAGTTCGGCCCGGGACTTGTTCTCCTCGCCCGCGGCCCGCGGGCGGGGCTCCGGCCATGCGACCGGCGCGAGGCGGGCGTCGCGCGCGCCCCGGGCGCGCGCGCCGTCGACCAGTTCGGAGGTCGCGCCGAGCACCACCGAGGCGGCCCGGACGGCGCGTCGTTCCAGCATCCGCAGCAGACGGCCCCGGGGCCCCTCCGCTTCCGTACGCGTGTGCCAGGTGACGACCAGCGGCACCCGCAGGCCGCCGAGCGCGAGCGCGGTCCTCACGGCAGCGTGCAGCCCGTGCGCGTGCACCACGTCCGCTCCGGCGCACGCCGCCCGGAGCGCCGCCACCGAGGCCGGGTCACCGCGCCGGGCCACGGGAACGTGCAGGGCCCCCGCGCCGCCGAAGTCGTAGGCCCGGTCCAGTGCGACGGGGGCGCACACGGTGACGCGCACGCCCCGGGCGACCAGCCCCGCCGCCAGCGATCGGACGTGCGCGCTGCTGCCCGCGCTGCCACCGCCCAGCACCTGGACCGTACGCAGTTGTGTCACGTGGGCAGGGCTCCTGGATTCGGGTGAGGGGGTGGCGAGGGGGTGCTTCAAGGATGCCAGTCCGTACGCACGTTCCGGCACCGCCGGGGCGCCGTTCGGGGGTCCGGCGCCTCAACTCCGCGCCCGGATCACTCACACGGGTGAAAGCGCGGGCCGGCTTTCCCGGTTCCGCTTTTCGCTCCCCGACCGGCCGGCCCTGTCACCGTACGCCGTCGCGGCGACGACTCCCAGTGCGTGCAAGGCCAGTCCGGCCCGGCCGTTGCCCGCCACGACGGCGGCGCCCAGGGCCGCGCCGAGCGCGTGGGCGCCCGCGTCGCCGAGCATCGTCCGCTCTCCGAGGTCGGCGCCGACGACCGCGGCGGCGGCGCCCACCGGCACGGCGGCCAGGGCGCCCGCCGCACCCCCGCGCAGCAGGCCGGGGGCGCCGAGGGCGATCACCCCGACGCAGGCCCTCCCGGGGCGCACGTCGAGGAGGTTGACGCAGTGCGCACCGCCCGCGATCACCACAGCAGCCAGCAACCGGTCCACCGGACGGTCCTTGAGCAGCGCGCCGGCGGCGAGCGCGGCGGTGCCGATGCCGAGGAGTTTCACGGCGCCGGTGGTCACCTCGCCGTGGCGCAACGCGCCGAGCTGGGCCCGGAAGCCCCGGCGCGGATCGCCCTGGCCGGCCCGGTCGTCGTACGCCCCGCAGGCACCGGCGGCGAGGACGGCCAGGGTGACCGCGCCCCGCGCGGCGACCGGCGCGGCCCCGGCGGCGGCTCCGAGGACGGTGGCGGGACCGGCGTACAACTCGACGGTGCGCCCGGCGTAGTTGCTCCGCCGCCAGCGCGCGGGGTCCCCCGGCGCCCGGGAGCGGAGCACTTCGTACACGGCACGGGTGGTGCCCAGCGCGGTGAGGAACGCGGCGGTCCTGCTCGTCCCGAAGGCCGTACGGATCACTCCGGCCACCCGGCCGCTCCGGGCGCACCGGGCGCACCGGGCGCACCGGGCGCACCGGGCGCACCGGGCGCACCGGGCGCACCGGGCATCATTCCGTACGTCACTCCGAACGCGCCGTCGCCAGCAGTTCCTCGGCGTGGGCGCGGGCCGTCTCCGAGTCCTCCTGGCCCGCGAGCATCCGCGACAGTTCCCGTACCCGGTCCTCGCCCTCCAGGACCGTCACCCCGGAGCGCGTCACCGATCCGTCGACCGTCTTCTCGACCAGGAGCTGCCGGTCCGCGAACGCCGCGACCTGGGGAAGGTGCGTGACCACCACCACCTGCGCCGATCTGGCGAGCTTGGCCAGCCTGCGGCCGACCTCGACCGCCGCCTTGCCGCCGACGCCCGCGTCGACCTCGTCGAAGAGGTAGGTCGGCACGGGGTCGGACCCGGCGAACACCACCTCCACGGCGAGCATCACGCGCGACAGCTCACCGCCCGACGCGCCCCTGGCGATCGGCCGGGGCTGGGCGCCTGGGTGCGGGGCCAGCAGCAGTTCGACCTCGTCGACGCCGTGCGGTCCGTGGACCACGGAGCGCCCGCCGACGTCGACACCCGCGCTCTCGTCCGCCGACTCCGTCTGCCGGATGTCGAACGAGACGCGCGCGTGCGGCATGGCCAGCGAGGCCAGCTCCGCCGTGACGGCCTCCGCGAAGCGCGCCGCCGCCTCCGTGCGGGCGTCGGTGAGCGCCTGGGCGAGGCCGGAGAGTTCGGCGCGCAGCACGTCGCGTTCGGCCGTCAGCTCGCCGATCCGCTCGTCGTCGCCCTCCAGCTCGGTGAGGCGCGCCGCGCTCTCCTCGGACCAGACCAGTACGGCGTCGATGTCGGCGCCGTACTTCCTGGTCAGCGCGGTGAGTCCGGCCCGCCGTTCCTCGACGGCGGCCAGCCGGAGCGGATCGGCGTCCACATTGTCCGCGTATCCGGCGAGTTCGCCCGCGACGTCCGTCAGCAGGATCGCGACCTCGCCCATCCGGTCGGCCAGTGCGGCCAGGACCGGATCATGGGCCCTCACCGCCTCAAGCGCCCGCCCCGCGCCCCCGACGAGCATGGTCGCGTCGATGGCCTCCGGATCCTCGGGGTTGCCCGCGAGCGCCGCGTGGGCGAGGGAGGCGGCGGAGGCGAGCGCTTCCGCGTGGCCCAGCCGCTCGGCCTCGGCGGCGAGTTCGAGGTCCTCGCCGGCCCGGGGTTCGACCGACTCGATCTCGGTCAGCCCGAAGCGCAGCAGATCGGCCTCCTGCGCGCGCTCCCTGGCCCGGGTGGTCAGTTCGTCCAGTTCCGTGGCCACGGCCCGCAGCCTGCGGTACGCGGCGGTGTACGCGGTGTGCGGTACGGAGACGGCGTCCCCCGCGTACCGGTCCAGGGCCTTGCGCTGCCGGGCGGGCCGCAGCAGCCCCTGCTGGTCGGTCTGGCCGTGCACGGCGACCAGATCGTCCGCCAGCTCCGCCAGCACGCCCACGGGCACGGAGCGCCCGCCGAGGTGGGCGCGTGAGCGTCCCTCGGCCGAGACGGTTCTGCTGATGAGCAGCGCGCCCTCGTCCAGCTCCGCGCCAGCCTCCTCGGCGCGCAGCGTCGCGGGCGCGCCGGGGGCAAGCGTGACCCGCCCCTCGACGACCGCCGACTTGGCGCCGATCCGCACCAGGGCGGGGTCGGCGCGCCCACCGAGCAGCAGCCCCAGACTGGTGACGACCATGGTCTTGCCCGCGCCGGTCTCGCCGGTCACCGCCGTGAAGCCGGGCGACAGCTCGACGACCGCGTCGTCGATGACCCCGAGCGACCGTATCCGCATCTCCTCCAACACGGTGATGACCATACGAGGTCTTCGCGCCGGGTGCGCCACGCACCCCACCCCCGAGTTCGCGGGAGGGCCGGTGCCCGGGTGGCGCGCCACTCGCCCCATACGCGGCGAAACCACCCGGAACCGTACACGGGTGGTGTCAGTGCGGCGCCCCGCGCCAGCCCGAGACCGGCAGCGCGAACTTGGCCACCAGCCGGTCGGTGAACGACGCGTGGTGCAGCCGCGCCAGCCGTACCGGGACGGAGCCGCGCCGTACCTCCACCCGCGCGCCCGGGGGCAGCTCGATGGTCCGGCGTCCGTCGCACCACAGCACCCCGTTCGGGGTGTCCTGCTGCACCTCCACCGCGAGCACCGTCGTCGGGGACGTCACCAGCGGTTTCGCGAAGAGCGCGTGGGCGCTGATCGGCACCATCAGCAGCGCCTCGACCTCCGGCCAGACGACCGGGCCGCCGGCCGAGAAGGCGTACGCCGTCGAACCGGTGGGGGTGGCGCAGACGATGCCGTCGCAGCCGAATCCGGTGACCGGTCTGCCGTCGATCTCCAGGACGACTTCGAGCATCCGCTCGGGCGAGACCTTCTGCACGGCCGCCTCGTTGAGCGCCCAGTCCTCGTGGACGACATCGCCGTTGCTGTGGACGACGACATCGATCGTCATCCGCTCCTCGACCTCATACTCACGGGTGACGACCCGGTCGACGACCTTGTCCAGATCGTCCCGTTCCGCCTCGGCGAGGAAGCCGACCCTGCCCAGGTTGACGCCGAGCATCGGCACGCCGGAGGCGCGCGCGAACGCGGCGCCGCGCAGCAGGGTGCCGTCCCCGCCGAGCACGATCAGCAGCTCGCACCCCTCCAGCGCGTCGGGGATGGCCTCGGAGGCCGTCTGGACGGAGTCGGGCAGCGGCAGATCGACCGCCTCGCTGTCCAGCACCCGTACCCCGATACCGCTGCGCACCAGCCCGTTGACGACCAGTTCGGCGCTGCGGACGGCCGCCGTACGGCCGGTGTGGACCAGCAGGAACACGGTCCGGTCGGCGTTCGCCGCGCGTTCCTCGTCCAAGGCTCTCTCCCCGTCCCGCATCTGTTCCTCCGCCGCGTTCTTCGTCACCGGGGCCCCTCCGCCACTGCGCGGTCGACATCCGCCGGGTCCAGCTCGGGCGCTCCGGCACGCAGCCACAGAAAGTACTCGACGTTCCCGGAGGGTCCGGGCAGCGGGCTTGCGGTGACGCCCCGTACGCCGAGGCCGAGTCCACCCGCCCGCCGGGCCACGTTCCGTACGGCCTCGGCGCGCAGCTCGGGGCTGCGGACCACGCCACCGCTGCCGAGACGGTCCTTGCCGACCTCGAACTGCGGCTTGACCATCATCACGAGATCGGCGTCGGGGGCGGCGCAGCCCACCAGGGCCGGCAGCACCACCCCCAGCGGAATGAACGACAGATCCCCCACGATCAGATCCACGGGCTCCCCTTCGATCGCATCAAGCGTCAACTCACGTACGTTCGTACGGTCCTTGACGGTGACGCGTTCATCGCTCCGCAGCGACCAGGCGAGTTGTCCGTATCCGACGTCCACCGCGACGACCCGGGCGGCCCCGGCACGCAGCAGCACATCGGTGAATCCGCCGGTGGAGGCGCCCGCGTCGAGGGCCCGCCGGCCGCGTACCTCCAGGCCGAGCGGTACGAAGGCGGCGAGCGCGCCCGCGAGTTTGTGACCGCCGCGCGAGACGTAGTCGGGGTCGCCGTCGTCCGCCTTGACGACGACGGCGGCGCTGGTCTCCACCTGCGTGGCGGGTTTGGTCGCGGTGGTGCCGCCGACCGTCACCCGGCCGGCGGCGATGAGCTGGCTCGCGTGTTCGCGCGACCGCGCGAGGTTACGGCGTACCAGCTCGGCATCGAGACGGCGGCGTGCCAGTCCAGCCACGTTCGGTTCAGCTCCTGTGGTCGTACGCGAGAGGTCACCGGGGAGGCCCCGGGGGTGCCGGACGTACGTCGAGCGCGCTCAGCGCGTCACGCAGTCCCCCGTGTACATCCTCGTACACCGCGGCATGGCCCCCGGCGGGGAGGTGGTCGGCGTCGGCGAGCCGGGCAAGCGTACGGTCCACCCCGTCGTCGCCGGTCGGGGTGCGGGCCACGCCGAGGGGACGGGGCGCCGCCGGGTCGGGCGCGGAAGGCCCGGGGGCCGCCGGGGACCCCGGGTTCCGCGGGGTGTGCGGGGGCACCGGGTCCGCCGCCTCGGGGGCCGGGTCCGCGGTCACGTCGCTCATACCCGAGACGCTACCGCGAAGAGCTGGGGTACCGTCGGTCGCGATGGCGACGAAGGAGGAGTGCCGCAGCGCACTCGACAAGCTCTCCGACAATCTGGCGCGGACGGACGGGAAGGCCGGCGGCACGGCCGGCTTCGACCGTTCCCTGAGCTGCCACATCACCGATCTGGATGTCACGTTCAGCGGGCGCCTGGTGGACGGCCGGATCGACGTGGCCGACTCCACCCCGGGGCCGCCGCCCGGCAGGGCGCAGATAAGGCTGGCCATGACGGGCGACGACCTGGTGGCGCTGGTCGACGGCGAACTGGACTTCGCCCGCGCGTGGGGCTCCGGCCGGGTCAGGCTGGAGGCGGGCTTCCGCGATCTGCTGCGCCTGAGGTCACTTCTCTAGCACCCCGGCGGCCCGCGGGTCCGCCGCCCGCCCGGGCGCCGCGGCGGGGGCCCGGTCCTCGGGCCCGTCCTCGTCCGGCGCCCGGTCCGCCGCCCGTTCGACGGCCTGCTCGACGGCCTGCTCGGGCGACGGCTCGCGGCGCGCCTGGCGCCCGGCCGGCACCACCAGCGGCGTACCCGTCTCCGGGTCGTCGATGACCTGGCAGCGCAGTCCGAAGACCTCCTCCACCCGCGCGGCCGTCACGACCTCCGCCGGGGAGCCCTCCGCCACGATCCGCCCGTCGCGCATGGCGATGAGGTGCGTGGCGTACCGGGCGGCGTGGTTGAGGTCGTGCAGGACGGCGACGAGCGTACGGCCCTGGGTCTCGTGCAGCTCGGCGCAGAGGTCCAGCACATCGATCTGGTGCTGGATGTCGAGGAAGGTGGTCGGCTCGTCCAGCAGGAGCAGCGGTGTCTGCTGCGCGAGGGCCATCGCTATCCAGACGCGCTGACGCTGGCCGCCGGAGAGTTCGTCGACGTAACGGTCGGCGAGTTCACCGACCCCGGTGGCCTCCATGGACTCGCCGACGATCCGCTCGTCCTCCGGCGACCACTGGCGCAGCAGCCCCTGGTGCGGGTAGCGGCCGCGCGCCACCAGGTCAGCGACGGTGATGCCGTCGGGCGCGATGGACGACTGCGGAAGCAGTCCGAGGGTCTTCGCGACCTTCTTGGCGGGCATCGCGTGGATGACGGAACCGTCGAGCAGGACGCGCCCCTCGGCGGGCTTGAGCATCCGGGAGAGCGCGCGGAGCAAGGTCGACTTGCCGCAGGCGTTCGGGCCGACGATCACCGTGAAGGAGTGGTCGGGTATCTCCACCGACAGATCGCGGGCGATGACCCGCTGGTCGTAGCCGAGGGTCACCGATTCCGCGGTGAGTCGCTGCATGGTCGTACTCCTGGGGTCCGCGGGGTTCGTTGCCGGCACCGGCGCCGGTACCGATGTCGCTGATGCTGCTGCCGTGGTCGCCGCCGATGGCGCGCCGTTCACCTGTCAGCCGTCACCTCACCGACCACGATGCTCGCGACACCGACCGGCGCGAGGACACCGGCGGCGGGAGCCGGCCCCGTGGCGCGCGCGGCGGGACGTCTGCGCGGCGCGGTGGCCGTCGGCTTCGCGCACTGTTCCGGGGGACTGTCGACCAACACGTGGTTAGGTTAGCCTACCCTCGCATCTTGCCTCGATAAGGGACGTCCTCGTCATGAACGGCCCACCGTCGGCCCGCGGCACCGTCCGCCGTGCCGTGCTCGCCGCCAACGGGGGCGGGGACGGGGGCGGTTCCTGGACTTTCCGGGACGACCGGGGCACGAACGTCACGGCCGACGGCGTCCCGAAGCGGATCGCCGCCCGGCTCGACGAAGCACAGCTCAGTGACGCGGGGCGTGCCCCGCTCCTGGAACAACTCGCCGCCGCCGTCGAGAAGTCGAAGAGGCTCCCCGAATGACCAACGCTTCCCCGTCCCTGGCCCCGGCCGCCCCGTCCTCGGCCCCGTCCACTCCCCGGCCCGCCCCCGCTCCCTCCCCGTCGCCCTTCCAGTTCTTCACCGTCGAGGTACTCCGCGCGGAGCGGATCACCCCCGCCATGGCGCGGATCGTCCTCGGCGGCCCCGACCTGGCGCGCATGGCCTCCGCCGGGCGTGACCAGCGCGTCAAACTGTTCCTGCCCCGCCCCGGGCAGAGCGAGCCGGTCATGCCGGACATGAGGGCGGCCGACTGGTACGGCGCGTGGCGCGCGCTCGACCCGGCGGTGCGCGGCATCATGCGCACGTACACGCTGCGGGAACTGCGCCGCGAACCGGACGAGTTGGTCATCGACTTCGCCCTGCACACGGATTCCGGCGACGCCTCGGGCCCCGCCTCGCGCTGGGCCGGGGCCGCCGCGCCGGGCGACCGGATCCGTGTCCTGGCCCCGGTCGAGGAGGAGAACGCCGGGTACGACTTCCGGCCGCCGGACGGCACGGACTGGATCCTGCTGACCGCCGACGAATCCGCGCTCCCCGCCGTCGCCGGCATCCTCGGCACGCTGCCTCCCGCCACCCCCGCCCGGATCTGGATCGAGGTCCACGACCCGGCGGACCGTCAGGAGCTCCCCACACAGGCGGACGCGCACATCACCTGGCTCGTCCGGAACGCCTCCCCCACCACCCCGGACGCCATCCGCGCCGCCGCGCTCCCGGAGGGCACCCCGTACGCCTGGGTCGCCGGGGAGGCGGCCACGGTGAAGGCGGTACGCCGCCACCTCGTCGCGGACCGCGGCTTCGACCGCCGGGCGGTGAAGTTCAGCGGCTACTGGCGCCGGGGCGCCTCGGAGGACAACCTGATGGAGGCGGCCGAGAACGCGTAACCCGGCCCACGCGCACCACCGACCGGGCCCCGCACCCCACGCGCACCATCACCACCCGGGTCCCGGGCCCGTCGCCGACGGGCCCGGACGCCTCTCACCGCATGCCGGGTCCAGTGCCGCGACCGGCGATGTCCCCGACGGGGCAAAGCTTGCCGGGAGGGGCCTAGGGCGTGTTTCGAAAGTAGCGCCGTCCGCCCGTAGGGCGGGCCTGCGGCGTCTGGTGCGTGCGATCGCAAGGCGGAGGATCGGCACCCTCGATGGCCTGGACGTACTCGGACGACTCCGACAACGCAGCGAGCGTGCGTGCCAGGCGTCGCGGGCCAGGCGGGACTTTCGAAACACGCCCTAGTACTGCAACGGTCTTGCAGTACTAGGGCCTCTCGTTGGGATCTGGCCGGGCTCGCGCGCCCCGGTGCCGCGCCTCGCGGCGTTGTCGTCGGTCCACGGCACCAACGGGCCACATCAGCCGCTGACGCGGCGGGCGCTCCCTGACCCAGCCAGATCCAAACGAAACACCCTAAAGCCCCAGCCGGGCCAGCGCCTTGCCCGCGTCCAGCGCGCACGCGCCCTCGCCCGCGTCCGTCCAGGCCACCGCGCACAGCGCGCGCAGCCCGTCCAGCGCCGTACCGTCCCCGTCGAGGACGAGCGCACCCGCGCCCGTGGAGGCCGTCCAGCCGCCGCAGCCGAACCCGCCGTCCCGCTCCGTCACCTCGGGCTGCCCGGTGAGCAGCCCGCGCAGATCGGCGTCCACGTACGTCGGCCGGTGCTCGGGCTCGGCGGCCAGCAGCCGCGCCCCGTCCGTCACCCCGGTCAGCACGAGCAGCGAGTCGACGCCGCCGTTGAACGCCCCCTCGATGTCGGTGTCCAGCCGGTCCCCGACGACCAGCGCCTTCCTGGCCCCGGTCCGCAGGATCGTCTCGCGGTGCATCGGGGGCAGCGGCTTGCCCGCGACCTGCGGCTCGGCGCCCGTACCGATCCGTACGACCTCCACCGCGGCGCCGTTGCCCGGCATGATCCCGCGTGCGCCGGGGATCGTCAGATCGGTGTTGGACGCGAACCACGGCACGCCCCGGTTGATCGCGTAACACGCCTCGGCGAACCGTGCCCACGGCAGATCGGGGCCGCCGTACCCCTGCACCACCGCGGCCGGGTCGTCGTCGGCCGACTCGACCGGCTCCAGGCCACGCTCGCGCAGCGCGATCCGCAGCCCGTCACCGCCGATGACCAGCACCTTCGACCCGGCCGGGAGCTGCTCGGCGATCAGCCGGGAAACCGCCTGCGCCGAGGTGATCACATCGGCGGGCTCCGCGGGCACGCCCAACTCCGTGAGATGGACGGCGACGGTGTCCGGCGGGCGGAGAGCGTTGTTGGTGACGTACGCGAGCCGCATCCCCGCGTCCCGGGCGGTGCCGAGCGACTCGACGGCGTACGCGATGGCCTCCCCGCCGGCGTACACCACACCGTCGAGATCGAGCAGAGCCGTGTCGTACGCCTCGTTCAGCGCGGTCGCACTCCCGCTCGGCCTGGTCCTGCTCTGCTGGCTCATCCTGCTTACGCTCCTCGCTCGGGACTTCTCACCGATCATCGCTCATGCCCACCCCGTCCATACGATGCACATACGATGCTCGGATGAACACAACAGGTCCTGTGGACAAGGGGCTGCGGCTGATTCCGTTCCGCGGGCTCCGGTACGTCCGGGAACGTGTGGGCAGCCTGTCCGCGGTGACCTCGCCACCGTACGACGTCGTCGTCAGGCCCGACGGACTGCACCACCTGGAGTCCGCGGACCCGTACAACATCGTCCGGCTCATCCTGCCGCAGGCCGCCACCCCCGAGGACCGGCACCACCAGGCGGCGGCGACGCTGGAGCGGTGGCTCACGGAGGGCGTGCTCGCCCCGGACCCGGAGCCCGCGCTGTACGTGTACGAACAGCGCAGGGGCGAGGTGCTCCAGCGAGGGGTCATCGGCGCACTCGCTCTCTCCTCCCCCGCCGACGGCATCGTGCTGCCGCACGAGGACGTGATGCCGGACGTGGTGGCGGACCGCGCGGCGCTGCTGCGGACGACCGCCGCCAACCTGGAACCGCTGCTGCTGACGTACCGCGGCGATCCCGACGCGGCAGGCGGTACGGCGGGCGTCGTCGAACGCGCCCTCGGCCGCGCCCCGCTCCTCACCACCACCACGGAGGACGGCTTCGCCCACCGCCTCTGGTCGGTCACGGACTCCGCCGATCTCGCGCACATCGCCGACGACCTCGCCCACCGCCAGGCCCTGATCGCCGACGGCCACCACCGCTGGGCGACCTATCTGCGGCTGCGCGACGAGCACGCGGGGGCGCGGGATCCGGCGGAGCCGTGGGGGTACGGCCTGGTCCTGCTGATCGACACGGCCCGCTACCCCCTCCAGGTCCGCTCCATCCACCGGCTGCTGCGCGGGCTGCCGGTCGACCGGGCGGTCGACGCGCTCACGGACGCGTTCCGTGTCCGTACGGTCGAGGGACCGCTCCCCGAAGCGCTCGGCGCCCTGGCGGACGCGGCGGGCACGGGCAACGCGTTCCTGCTCGCCGGGGACGGCCGCTTCCATCTCGTCGACCGCCCGGACGAGGAACTGCTGTCCCGTACGGTAAGGACCGACCGCCCGGCGGCCTGGCAACGGCTGGACGCGACGGTCCTGCACGCCACGCTGCTGGACCACGTCTGGCGGATCCCGGACGACCCGGAACACATCTCCTACCTCCACGACACCGAGGCGGCCATCGTCCAGGCGGAACGTACCGGCGGTACGGCGGTGCTGCTGCACCCGGTGCGCGAGGACGTCGTACGGGAACTGGCGCGCCAGGGGGTCACGATGCCGCGCAAGTCGACGTCGTTCGGGCCGAAGCCGGCCACGGGGCTGGTCATGCGAAGCGTCACCCTCGACCGAGGACTCAGCTGAGGCGCACCCGGTGGCTCAAACGACAGTGGGCGGTACCCCGACCGGGATACCGCCCACACCTGTCATCTCAGCTCAGCGCTTGTCGTCCTCGTCGAGGTCCACGACATCCTCGTCGAGGAGCGCGTCCGCGTCCGCGTCACCCGCGGGCGGGGCAGCGGCCTCGCTCGCTCCCCGACCGTCGGCGCCGGCATCGGTCACGGCGTCGGCCGTGGTCTCGCCCGCGGCCTCGGTCTCGTCCTCGCCCATGGCGTCGACGAACTCGACCCCGTCCAGCTCGGCGAGCCGGTCCGAGGCGTCGGTCGCCCCGTCCTTGTCCGCCTCGATGGTCTTGCCGAACCACTCGCGCGCCTCGTCCTCGCGCCCGGCCGACAGCAGGGCGTCGGCGTACGCGTACCGCAGCCGCGCGGTCCACGGCTGTACGGAGTGGGACGCCAGTTCGGGGCTCTGCAAGGTGACGATGGCCGCGTCGATCTGCCCCATGTCCCTGCGCGCACCGGCCGCGACGAGCCGCATCTCGACCTGGCCCGCCTTGTCGAGCTTCTGCACCTCGGGCTCGCCGGCCATGGCCATCGCCCGCTCGGGACGGCCGAGACCGCGCTCGCAGTCGGCCATGACGGGCCACAGCTCCACGCTGCCGGTCATCCGCCGCGAGGCCCGGAACTCGGCCAGCGCCTCCGAGTACTTCTGCGTCGCGTACGCGGCGAAGCCGGCGGCCTCGCGTACGGCGGCGACACGGGAGGCGAGCCGCAGTGCGATCCGCGAGTACGCGTACGCCTGCTCGGGATCCTCGTCGATGAGCTGGGCGACCATGACGAGGTTGCGGGCGACGTCCTCGGCGAGCGTCTTGGGCAGGCTCATCAGCTCCTGCCGCACACTCTTGTCGATCTCCTGACCGGTCACGTCGTCCGGGATCGGCAGCCGCTTGATGGGCTCCCGGTCACGGTCACGGTCGTCACGCCGCTCGAACCCGCCACCGCGATTCTCGTCCCGGCCCCGGTATCCGCCCCGGTCGCCACCGCGATCGTCCCGTCGGTCGTCGCGACGGCCGTAGCTACCGCCACCGCCACGGCTGTCGGCGCCACGGTCATCACGGCGCGGCCCGCTGGGCCGGCCGCCACGGTCGTCCCGCTGGAAGGCGGGCCGGTCGTCACGACGGGGACCGCTCGGGCGGTCGTCACGGCGGTCATCACGACGGAAGGCAGGCCGGTCGTCACGGCGCGGGCCGCTCGGGCGGTCATCGCGGCGATCGTCACGGCGGAAGCCACCCGACCGGTCGTCACGACCCGGAGCACTGGACCGGTCGTCACGACGGTCATCGCGGCGATCGTCACGGCGCGGGCCGCTCGGGCGGTCATCGCGGCGATCGTCACGGCGGAAGCCACCGCGGTCGCCACGGTCGTTGTCACGACGCGGACCGGAGGGCCGGTCATCACGGCGCGGGCCACTGGACCGATCGTCACGCCGGAAACCACCGGGCCGGTCGTCGCGACGCGGGCCGGAAGGCCGATCGTCACGCCGGTCGTCACGCTGGAAGGCCGGTCGGTCATCGCGGCGCGGGCCGCTCGGGCGGTCATCACGGCGGTCATCACGGCGGAAGCCACCGGACCGGTCGTCACGACCCGGAGCACTGGACCGGTCGTCACGCCGGTCATCGCGGCGGTCATCGCGGCGCGGACCGCTCGGACGGTCATCGCGGCGATCGTCACGGCGGAAGCCACCGCGGTCGCCACGGTCGTTGTCACGACGCGGACCGGAGGGCCGGTCATCACGGCGATCGTCCCGCTGGAAGGCCGGTCGGTCATCGCGGCGCGGACCGCTCGGGCGGTCGTCACGGCGGTCATCACGACGGAAGGCAGGCCGGTCGTCACGGCGCGGGCCGGTCGGGCGGTCGTCACGACGGAAGCCACCAGCCCGATCGTCACGGCGCGGGCCGCTGGGTCGGTCATCACGGCGATCGTCGCGGCGACCGTAACCACCACCGCCACGGTTGTCACCGCCGGCCGGTCGGCCGCCTCGGTCGTCACGGCGACCGTAACCACCGCCACCACCGGAACCAGAACCTGAACCGGAGCTGGAGCCGAAACGGGAACCCGAGCCGGGACGGCCGCCGCGGTCGTCGTCGCGACGGGGCCCGCTGGGCCGGCCGTCACGCGCGCCACGGAACCCGCCACCACGCTGGTCGTCGCGACGCGGTGCACGATCGCGATCGTCACGGCCGCCACGGAAGCCGCCCCGGTCGCCGCTGTCGCTGCGGCGCGGGTCGCGCTCAGGACGGTCGTCGGAGGAATTGGGGGACATCGGTTGGGCTCCTGTCTTCGGGTACCGCAGCCATTCTCGCGCAGTCGGGGTGCCGACGAGCGCTTCGGACGGTGGCTTCGGGTAATAGAGGGCAAAACAAAAAGGACCCGTAGCCCAGCGTGAACGCTGGACCACGGGTCCTTGAAAGATTGTTCGGCGGCGTCCTACTCTCCCACAGGGTCCCCCCTGCAGTACCATCGGCGCTGTGAGGCTTAGCTTCCGGGTTCGGAATGTAACCGGGCG
>NZ_JBHZEJ010000089.1:0-29941 GCF_042756365.1 Streptomyces sp. NPDC059092 | reverse complement strand
TCGGGGTATTTCCGTGGTGCTGGCACTGATGTGGTTCTCCTTCGCCAGGATCGTAACCCTGGCATCAGGGACTCCACGAATCTCAGTACAGCTCACTTCGACGCCTACGCACGTTCCGTCTACAACCACGCTTTCCGGCTTACGGGAAACTGGGCGCAGGCCCAGGATGTCGTGTCGCTGACCTTCCTGGACGCCTGGCGCCTGCGCGGGAGAGTCAATGAGGAAGGCGGTTCGCTGCGGCCCTGGCTTCTCGGGATCGCCACCAACGTCACGCGCAACACACGCCGGGCAGCGCGAAGACACGCGGCCGCCGTCGCGCGACTGCCCCGTGACGAGGTCGAGCACGACTTCGCCGATGAGATAGCCGGGCGCCTCGATGACTCGGCGCAACTGGCTCTCGTACGGACGGCGCTGTCCCGGCTTCGCAGGGCCGATCGGGAAGTACTGGCCCTCTGCGTCTGGGCGGGGCTCGACTACGCGGCGGCGGCCGAGGCGCTCGGGGTGCCTGTCGGCACTGTGCGATCGCGGCTTTCCCGCGCAAGAACAAAACTCGCGAAACATATGGAACCGCTCTCCGAGCGTGGACAGATGAGGGGTGACCGCACTGCTGCGGTCAGGCCCGTCGAGGAGGGGAACCGATGACTGAGCTTCCCGAGAAGTGCCTTCCGCCGGGCCGTCACGAACTCCTCAAGGAGCATCTGATGACCGAGATCCGGCAGACCGGGACGCCCGCGCGGGCGTCTGTACGCAAGAAGCGGCTGCGGCCCGCGTTGGTAGCGGCCGCCGTTGCCGCCGCGGCCGCCGTCACCTTCGTGTTCCTCCCACCGTCCGGCGGGGGCGCGAACGCGCAACCTCCGGCCAAGGAGGCTGTGGCGTTGCTGGAGAACATTGCGTTGGCGGCCGAGCGCGAGAAGGTGCCCGGCGACATCCGCGACGACCAGTTCGTGTACGTCGAGAGCAGGGTGGGCTACACGGCACACGGGGAGGGCAGGACGGCAAAGCTGGATCCCCTCCACAAGCGGGAGGTGTGGCTTTCTGTGGACGGCCTGCACACGGGGCTGGTTCGCGAGGGCAACGGCAGGGGCGAGAACGCCCTGCCGCCCAGTCTTCCGCTCCCTGAGTCCTCCGCCAACTACCGGAACCTGCAGACCCTGCCGACCGACCCCGACGAGATGCTGAAGTGGCTCCACCGGGTCAGCGAGGGAGGCGAGAGCGAGGACCAGAACACCTTCGTGAAGGTCGGTGATCTGTCGTTCGAGGTGCTGATGCCGTCCGCCCAGAGCGCGGCTCTCTACCGGGCGGCAGCCAAGATTCCCGGGGTTGTCGTCATTCCGGACGCGGTCGACGCGGCGGGGCGCCACGGCGTGGCCGTCGCACGCGTCAACAACGGAGAGCGCCAGGAGCTGATCTTCGACAAGGAGACGAAGCAATTCCTGGGAGAGCGCAGCATCGCCGTCGAAGACCTCCCGGACGGACAGAAGAAGGGCGAGCTCACCGGGTCCAGCGCGATCATCGAGCGAGCTGTCGTCGACAAACCGGGCCAGCGCCCCTAGAGATCACCTTTGAAGACGATCTCTAGGAGCGGGAAACCCTCGACCGGGCCAGCTTGGCGGTAACGAAGCCCTCGCAGCACCAGGAGCATGAAGCCCGGTGCACCGACTTGACGGCAGGCACCGTGGGGCCCCGGCCGGGCAGGAGACAGCCGGGGCCCCACGCGTGCGGTGGCCGAATGCTTCACGCGTCAGTCCGACGACCCTTACGACTCTGACCACAGGACGACCTACGAAGGGGTTCAAAAACAGCTTCTACAGTAATGCCGCTTCTCGACGTGGCCGGAGGCGGCTCGGGACAGCCCGGGACAGTTCTGGATGGCCGGAAAGCGGAAGGGTGAATGGCTGGATGACGACCAGCGCTCGGGGGCCCGAGTTCCGTCAGGGAGGTGTACCGATTCTTCGTCCAGGTCTGAGGAGAACGTAGTGACCGGCAGAAACAGAGCCATCGCGGCCGCGGTGGCGGTCGTGCTCGCGGCGGTGCCCGCGATCGGGGCCTCGGCCGCGCCGTTACCCGAAGTGGCGCGGGTGACCCCGGCAGAAGCAGGGGGAGCCGCGCGCGACGGGTCGGTGGTGACACTGATCACCGGCGACCGGGTGCACGTGAACGGCGCGGGCGATGTGACGGAGGTCCGTCACGCCAAAGGGCGTGAGTCCGTCCGGATGTCGGTGCGCCGGATCCACGGCAGCACCTATGTGATTCCGGCGGACTCCCAGCGGCTGATCGCCGATGGGACGCTTGACCGGCGGCTGTTCGATGTAACCGGGCTGATCGAGGCCGGATACGACGACGCGAGCCGGGACACGCTGCCGCTGATCGTGTCGTACGGCAGCAGCGCGGCATCGGCGCGGTCGGACGTCGCGGCGGCGGGTGCCTCGGCGGGGCGCAGCCTGCCCGCCGTACGCGGTGAGGCGGTACGGGCGCCGAAGACCGGCGGGCCGAAGGTATGGCAGTCGCTGACCGGCTCCCCCGCCCCGTCGTTCAAGGGGACCGCGGCGAAGGGGATCGAGCGGATCTGGCTGGACGGCAGGCGCCAGGCGGTCCTGGACAAGAGCGTGGCGCAGATCGGCGCGCCGACCGCCTGGGAGGCCGGGTACACCGGCGAGGGGGTGAAGATCGCGGTGCTGGACACCGGAGTCGACGAGACGCACCCGGACCTGGCCGGTGTCGAGATCGCGCAGCGGAACTTCTCCGACGAGGACACCCCCGAGGACCGCCACGGCCACGGCACGCATGTGGCGTCGATCGCCGCCGGTTCCGGGGCGAAGTCGGGCGGCACGTACAAGGGGGTCGCTCCGGGGGCGAAGATCCTGGACGCCAAGGTCCTCGAAGGCTTCGGTGGCGGCTACGAGTCCTCGATCATCGCGGGGATGCAGTGGGCCGCCGACCAGGGTGCCGACATCGCCAACATGAGTCTGAGCCTCGGGGACACTGCCGAGACCGACCCGATGGAGGAGGCCGTCGAACGGCTCTCGGAGGAGACGGGGATCCTCTTCGTCGCTGCGGCCGGCAACTCGGGCCCCGACCCGGAGACGGTCGGTTCGCCGGGGAGCACGCAAGCGGCGCTGACCGTTGGCGCGGTGGACAGGGACGACAGGATCGCCTCCTTCTCCAGCACGGGTCCGACGGCCGACGGTTCGTTGAAGCCGGACATCACCGCACCCGGTGTGAACATCGTGGCGGCCAGGTCCGCCACGGGCTGGATGGGTAAACCGGCGGCGGACGGCTATGTGTCGGCGTCGGGGACGTCGATGGCGGCCCCGCATGTCGCGGGCTCGGCGGCGATCGTCGCGCAGCGGCATCCGGACTGGTCGGGGGCGCGGATCAAGCAGGCGCTGACGTCGTCGGCGAAGTCCGGAGCGGGGCTGACCCCGTACCAGCAGGGAACGGGCCGTACCGACCTGGTGAAGGCGCTGGCCCAGACGGTTGTCAGCGAGCAGACCTCGGTGAACTTCGGCGCCCAGCGGTGGCCGCACACCGACGACAAGCCGCTGGTGAAGACGGTCACCTACCGCAACGACGGCACCGGGCCCGTCACGTTCGACCTGGCGCTGGAGACGTACGGCCCGGACGGCGCCGCCGCTCCGGGCGGCTTCTTCGCACTGGGCGCTCAGCAGGTCACCGTCGAACCCGGGAAGACCGCCGAGGTGGAGGTCACCGCCGACACCTCGGTCGGAGCCGTGGACGGTGCCTTCTCCGGCACGGTGACGGCGACCGCCACCGAGGGCGGCCAGAGCGTACGTACCACCGTGGGCGCCGTCCGCGAGATCGAGATGTACGACCTGACGATGAGGTTCCTCGACAACAAGGGCGCGCCCGCCGAGGCGTACTCCGGCCTCGTCGGCCTCGACAGCGATGTCGAGGAGTCCGTCTCCGCCGAGGCCGGCCGGGGCGAGGCCACCATCCGGGTACCGAAGGGCGAGTACACCCTCGAATCCGAGGTCCTGACGCCGGCCGCGGGCGGCGCCCCCGGGACCGCGGTACTGATCCGGCCGAAGCTGAGCCTGACCCGGGACACCACGATCACCCTGGACGGCCGCGACGCCAAGCCGCTCGCCATCACCACCCCGGACGCCGCGGAGTTCGACGGCGGCTGGTGGACCTACGACTTCTACGACGCCGACGGCAAGCGCGGCCTCAGCGGCCGGGGCTGGATCGCCCCGGGGGAGAACCTCACCTTCGCCGGCGTCGGCGAGGCGCTGCCCGCCGAACGGTTCAGGGCGAGGCTCGGGGTCCGGTACGCCAAGGGCTCCACCGCCTACAACCTGATCTACAGCCGCGGGGGCAACTTCTTCACCGGCTACGCCCACCGGGTCGACCGGAGCGAACTCGCCCTGGTGAACGTCACGGCCGGTGCCTCGGTGAAGAACAAGCAGGGACGGGTGAAGGCCGACTGGGAGTACGACGGCCCGAGGACCGGAATACAGATCAACACCCCCTCCCAGCCGCTCGCGCTGCCCGCCGTGTCCCGGCAGTATGTGAGCGCCCCGGCCGGGTACCAGTGGGACTTCTCCGTCGGCCAGCAGGTGATGGGGGCCGGTCAGGACGACAACGAGATCTCGTACGGGTTCAGTGAGCCCAGGACGTACGAGGCGGGGAAGAGCTACGACATCACCTACAACGTGGGCGTCCTCAGCCCGAAGATCAGAAAGGGCACTGTCACCCGATACGGCGACACGCTGTCGGCCTGCCCGTCGCTGTACGCCGACGGCGCCCGGCACATCGGCACGTCGCAGGTCTCCGAGGCCAGGACCGTGGTCACCGCCGACGGCGGGACGGTCTACGACGCGGGGCAGGAACCCTGCCTCGAACTGGACGGCCTGAACCCCGCCGAGACCGAGTACACGATATCGACCGATGTCTCCCGGAACCCGGAGATGGCGGGAACCAGCACCCGCACCCGGGCGAGCTGGACCTTCACCTCCGCGTCGGCCGGCGACGAGTATGCCGCTCTGCCGCTGTCGACGCTCGGCTTCTCCCCGGAGCTGACGGCGGAGAGCACCGCGAAGGCGGGCACGGATCTCACGGTTCCGGTGACGATCGAGGGCCCGGCCGCGGGCGAGGGCTTCAAGTCGCTCGCCGTGGAGGCGTCGTACGACGACGGCACCACGTGGCAGCCGACGGAGGTCGCCACCGCCGAGAACGGCGGGAAGAGCCTGACACTGTCCCACCCGGAGGGGGCGACGTCGGTCTCCCTGAAGGCTGAACTGAAGGACAAGGACGGCAACACCTACGACCTGACGATCATCAAGGCGTACCTGCTCGCCTAGCTCACACAAGGAAATCCAGCGGCCGCGTGGTCGCATGGCTTCGTACGACACCGGCTCCGGGCCCGGGGACCATCCCGGGCCCGGAGCCGGCCCGCTTCACTGACGACAGCGACCCGACCCGACCCGACCCGGTTGCCTCACAAGGCCCTCACGCAGCAGGCACTCCTTCCTGGGGGGTCCGTATGCTGCGCGGCCCCTCTGTTCTGCCATCTGCTCCGAGTTCACCGCGTCGCCGCAGATGAGGCGCTGCCGAGGCCGCGTGCGGTCGTCGGGCTCCGCAAGAAGCGCCGCATCATGGCCGTGAGTCGCCCTTCCGGCAGGGGCGCCGTCCGAGCTTCGGCGTGGTGGGGTCAGGCGGTGACAGGGGCGGCGACGGCGTTGAGGATGCCGATGCTGGCGGTGCCCCCGAAGAACGGCTACCCAGCGGGGAACGGGCTGTCGGGGGTTCAGGAACATCCGCGCCCACCTGCTGAGGCTGTCGCACGGCTCCGGCCCGGTGAAGGTCAAGAGCGATTTCGTTGTTCGGTTCCGAGGATCAGGGAGGCGTCGGAATCTTGGCTGGTGGGGCGAAACTTCCTGTCGTGTGACCGTGAACGTGATCTTGAGATGCCGCGGGATGTGCGGGTGTGGCTGCCGCCCGAGCACCTGTGCTGGAAGGTGCTCGACACCGTCGAGCTACTTGACCTATCGGTGTTCGAGAAGAGCTACCGTGACGACGGGCGGGGCGGGGTGGCCTACCCTCCCGCGAGCCTGATTGCGCTGCTCCTGTACTGCTACAGCAAGGGAGCGCGTTCCTCCCGTCGCATCGAGCAGGCTTGCTGGGACGACGTGGGCTGCCGAATCATCACCGCGAACCGCCGAGTGGACCACTCCACCGTCGCGTGGTTCATACGACGCCACCGCGCCGCTCTGAACTCGCTGTTCGTGCAGGTGTTGTCGCTGTGCGGCCGACGTGGCCTGGTCGGTCTTTCGGCGGTGGCCGTGGACGGCTCACCGAGGGAGGCGAACGCCTCACGCGACGCCAACCAACGGCTCCAGCGCCTGGAGGAGACCACGCGCTGAGCGTCGAGGCCGATGGTTCGGCAGCACAGGGCGACGGCGAGGGCGCGTGCGACAACTGGCCTCGCCTGTCCCGGCTATACGACCGGCTTGGGCCCCGGCGTCGTTGGCGAATACCTGACACGACGTGAGGCGTCCGTTGGAGCACGGCACCCGGAGTGGCCCGAAGGCGTGGTGCCGATCCTGACCTGGGGCTGTGCCATGTATGCGGGCGTTGATTGTTTCCATGAGGACGGTCAGGTTCTGCTCTTCGAGCCGAACCCGTACAGCGGCGGATCGTGGGAGCAGTGCTGGTTCCTCGACTCCACCAGCCTCGCAGCGTGGCTGGAGACATGGCTCGCGGGGACGGGCTGGTTCGAGGAGGACGCCTTCGACAGGGACGGCCCGGTCGAGCCTCGGCCATGGGGTCAGGCCGCAAGCCGACTGTCCTCCGGTGCATAGCGAGACATCAACGCCCCGTCCCGTTGGCTCAGGTTCGCAACGGCCGTGCCGGCTTGGTCATCAGGACAACTCCTGGCGCCTTTCGCCATGCCGGAGGGCCGCGGTTTCCAGTACGGAAACGATCTCGGAGACCGGTGTCGTCGAGTTCACCTCCCGCGCTGCCCGTGCGGCGGCGTCCCGGTAGGAGGGGGTGGCCATTATCTTGGCGGCAGCGGGGCCCGCGTCCTCGAAGCTGGTGATGGTCTCGGCGACGCCGACGCGGGTGAGACGTTCGGCGTTCCATGGCTGGTCGGCGTGGAAGGGCCGGACGACCATCGGCGTCCCGGTGGTGAGAGCGGCCAGTACGGTGCCGGTACCGCCGGCCGACACGAGGACGTCGGCCCACGGCAGCACACGGGCCAGCGGGACGAAGCCTGCGCGGTGGACGGGGCCGACGACGGGTGTCGGCGTGTGGGCCCCGGCGATGATCACGTTGAAGCCGGCGTCGGCGAGGGAACGGGCGGTCGCCTCCTCCGCCTGGGGATCGGCAACCGTCGTACCGAAGGTCACCAGCGCCCGGGGACGCTCTTCGTCCTGGAATGCCGGAGGCTCGAAGGTGTCGTCCTCACGGTCGAACGCTACCGGGCGTACGGAGATCCCGTCGGGCTCCGGGTTCTCGCCCTCCTGCCTCAGGAACGCCGGGTAGGTATCGAGGTAGGCAAGGCGCTCCGTCGCGCGGAGGGAGTACCGGTCGAGCTGCTGCTGCCAGCGCTCGCACAGCGCGTCCGTCATCTCGGACGGCACACCGCCGGTTATGCCCAGCGCGGCCCAGGGGACGTCCAGCGCGGAGGCGACCATCGGAGCGACGTAGTCGAACCGTTCGCACACGATCAGCTCCGGCCGGAAAGCGGTCGCCTCGCGCAGCGCCTCGTCGTAGGTGAGGTCGACCCGGGTGCCGGCGAACAGCTCGACGGCGGCGGGACCGGGCCGCGTGGGATCGAGCCCGGTGCGCCGCCCGGCTTCCGTCACCTGCTCCTCCAGCCCGGGGCCGGCGGTGAGCACCGGGAACGGCCGCAGCAGGGAAGCAGTCTCCGTGTTGCTCAGGATGGCGACCTCATGGCCCGCGGCGCGTGCCGCACCGGCCAGAGGAAGCAGCGGAAGGACATGACCGCCCGTGGGAACGGCACTGAACAGGATACGCACTGTCACTCCTGGATGAATGGGGGATGGCAGGCCAATATGCGGCCGGTGGCGCGGACCGGACGACTCGGGAGGGCAGGTACAGCCTGCACCGAACGGACCGAAGCGCACAGAGCCGGACGACAACCCGGCGTGCGCTTCGCGGCTGCTCCTGCACGACCCGGCGGTATGGCCACCGGGCCGTGCAGGAACGTCGGCAACGACCGTCAGCGGGCAGTCGGAACATCTGCATGCTCCGGTACTTCGAGGGCACCGTGCTGCTCACGCCCGTGTTTCCACCGTGGTCATCAGAGGGTTCACGAACCTGTACCCCTCACTGGATCGCCCCGCACCGGCCGGGACCGGCGAATCGCCAATCCGGCTACACGATCGAACACGGGTGGTCTCCTCCAACGCACGGTGCGACAGGCGAGGCGCGTCGACCCAGGCAGGAGCCGGTCCAACGCACCGCAGAACCCCTTCACCCCGTCGGATAAGGATGCCGAGTCGTGCTCTGCGCCGCCGAGAACGACATTAGACAATCCCCCAATGGTTGAGCAGTAGGAGAAATAGCTGACACTGTCAGGTTGCCGTGCGCTCGGTGCCCTGGCGGGTGAGGGCCGGCGGAGGCAGCGGCGCCGCCACGGCTGGGACGGCGTTCCGTGGACAGCAAGTGCGCAGGGGTGGGCTGCTGGGTTGTCAGCCGCTGGAGACAGCCCGTGCCACCAGTAGCCGTAGCCGCAGCCGCAGCCACCGGAGCAGAAGCGTTCGCGGCGCCGCGCGTCGCCAATCGGGGGCACCGCGCCCGCGTATCGTGGGCACCGCGCCCGCGTATCGGGGGCAAGGCCGTAGCACTCCCGTCCGTTCGTCGCGAAGGCCGGCATCGTGCGGAAACCGATGAGGTCGTGGCCCAGCACGGTCCGCTGCCGCTTCGTCGCTCCCGCGACCGGGCGTGTGCGGTGCCAGGACGGCCAAGGGATCTCGGCCCGGGCCGGGGTCGACCACCACGGTGACCAGGCGCGTGCGCGCCCGCTCTCCAGGATCTTCACACCACGTCACTCCCACCCGGTGGACATGCCTACGGGTGCGTAGCCGGTGTCCCCGTGAGCTGCGCGGGAATCCGGCGATGGATGTCCTCGAACAGGTCGAACATCGCCCTGTGAAATATTTCGGCCTGGTGTTCGCCGATGAAGGAGGTATGTCCGAACACCTCCAGGACGACCATGCCGTGCAGATGGCCCCATGCGCCGAGGAGAAGAGCGCTCGCAGGAGGCGGCAGGGTCTCCGAGCCATGGGGAAACAGGGGTTGCAGATGCGTGTGGAGAGCCGGTGAGAGCCCCCGGACGTCGGCCGCGGTCATTTGTGCCGTGGTGAACCCGGCGAACATCTCGCGCTGGAATATCTCGCACATCCGGTGCATCGCCTGCGTGGTCGGGCCGTTGTGGGGCGCCGCGTAATGAGGCAGCGGCGCTCCGTAGAGCAGTTGGAATCGCTCTACGTGAGTGATGGCCCAGCGGCGATAGCCCTCGGCGGCGGCCACGAACCGCAGCACGGCGGGCTCGTCCGCCGCTGTGTCGGCGGCCGCCGACACAGCGGCCGCCAATTCCCGGTACGCCTTGGTGACGAGAACTGTGACGAGGGCGTCCCGGTTCGGGAAGTAGTGGTAGAGCCCCTGGACCGTCATACCGAGGTTGCGAGCGACCCCTCTCAGGGAGAGGGCATGCGGCCCGTGCCCGGCGATGTAACTTTCGGCGGCCTCCACGATCTCCTGGGTGGCGGCGGCCCGGCGTCGCCGGCGCAGGGTGGGCGAGGCCGTCGTATGCGCGTCCGCGGACATGCGGCGATCCTACGACGGCTGATCCGACGGGGCATCAGAGAACCGGAGCAAGTCAACAACACCTCACGGGTGTCAGGTAGTTCTCCTCGGTGGCCCTGCTGCCGGGCCGTGCAGCAGCGTCGGGGTGCATGCGAGGGTTGTCTGCCGCGTCGGTGCGCTTTCGGCCTGCGTCACGTCGGTGACCTGGGCGAGCTTGCCGGCGTTTCCCCTGCCGGAACGGACCGCGTGGCCGCGACAACTTTACTTCGACATCGACGCCACCGACACGGCCCCCCAAGCGTCGACTGTGACCACGAGCCTGCCGTCCAGGTCTGCTGGGGCGGGGAGAGGCTCCGGTCGGCCGCGCGGCGGATCGGGAGGCCGTCAGGCCAGGCGGTTGACGGCGTCGGTGTCGTCGTCGGCGGTGGGCAGTGCGCGGTGGCCGGTTTGAAGAGGCATGACGATCACCGGATCCATCGGTCACGGCCTGCTGCCCCACTCCTTGGCCACATCACCTCGTGAAGTCGGCACGGGCGGCGGGCCCGCGAACCCACACGAGGGCGATGCCGAGCAGGGCGAAGGCGGCGATCACGTCGGGCCTCGCCACGATGCCGCGTCAGCGGAGGGTGACCGAGAGCCGGGAGAACTTCGCCCGCGCCGTGCCGTTGGAGGTCTGCAGGCCGACGTAGCTGCGTGCCGGGACCAGCGTGGGATCCGGGACGCGGAGCACGGAGGCGCCGTCGGCGTAGAGTTCGAGGTCCTTGCCGTCGAGTACGAACCGGAGGTCGTAACGGCGTCCGGGCTCGATCCGGTCCGCCGAGCCGACCCCCGCGAGCTTCCGGTTACGGCCCTTCTCCATGACGCCGAGTCCGAAGGCGTGGCCCCACGAGCCCAGGCCCGCGTAGTAGTAGCTGTCCCGCCCGGTCATGCGCGCCAGAATCACATGGTCGGGATCGGCCGGTCCGTTGCCCTGTGGGGTGACGGAGACCCTGATCTCGTAGTCCGGGGCGTCGATCTGCACATTGCCCTGGAGAGTCTGCGACAGGTTTCCGGGCGCGTTCCCCAGCGACCACGCGCCCCGGTCCCGTACCGCGAAAGAGGCACCGGTGGGGATCTCACCGCCCTGGGTCATGGTCCACTTCGCCGGGTCGACGGTCTCGACGGCGTCGTCCCGCACGGCGAGCTGGATGGTCTCGTTCCAGCCGGGGCGGTTGTTCTTGACGTTGTAGAAAAGGTGCTCGCGCCCCTCGTGGACCACCGTGAACTGCCGGTAGATCATGCCGTCCTCGTCGCCGCCGACGACTCCGAGATCGAGTTCGAGGCCGGTGCGCTTCAGTTCCCAGTGGATGCCGTCGCGGGAGTGGAGCCGGCCGCCGCGCGAGGGGTAGTCGGCCTGCCAGCCCAGGATCCGGGTCTCGTAGCGGTCGCGCCCCAGTTTCCGGACGTTGGGACCGCCCACCCCGAGCGACGCCCAGCCGCCGTCGTCCATGGGACGCAGCACCGGGTTGGCCGGGTGCTTGTGCCAGGGGCCGCCGGGATGGGCGGCGGTGGCGTAGCAGATGTAGCGCGGTTCGCCGCCGGCCGAGGCGATCTTGCCGGCGGTGTACCACATCTTCCAGATCTTCTCGTCGGTGTCGTACATCAGGGACGAGTTGTAGATGAACTCGTCCTCCCAGGGTGCGGTCGAGGCCAGAGCCACGCCGTGCTTGATCCACGGTCCCTCCGGCCCGTCGGCTGAGGCGTAGTGGATTCGGCCCGCGCCTTTGCCGTCGACGCCGAAGTACGTCATGTGCCACAGGCCGTCGTACGGGACGACACTGGGCTGGTTGAGCGCCGACGCCTCGGTACCGAGGGTGGGGGCGAGGACGGGGTCCGTCGTCTTCTCCCATCGGCGGCCGTCCTGGCTGGTGGCGTAGCCGATGCCGTGGAGCGAGCCGTACCAGAGCTTGAACACCGCTCCCGTGGGGCTGTTGTGTACGAGGCAGGGGTCCTGGAGTAGCGAACTTTCCCAGGGGAGGTCGGTCCGCATCACGACGCCCTCCCTGCGCCAGCCGGGGACGGGCCCGAAGTCGTCGGTCAGGACGACCTTTCCGGGGCCGCCCCGTGAGGCGCCGGCGGGCGCCGCCTGTGCGGTGGCGGCGGTTCCCGCGGCGCCTGCGAGAGAGGCGGCCGCGCTGCCGAGCAGGGTACGGCGCGACAGGGCGGGGAGGGCATCGGTCACGGGCGCCTCATTTCGTCATCTGTACCTGTGGACATGCGACGAGGGCGTGCGGGAACAAGGAATAGTGCACGCATGAGACGGTGACAATGTGCATGCCAAAAATGGAGATCCGCGTGCCCGGACGGATCGTCATCTGGACGTGCCCGATCTGGATGCGTCCGTCCACGTCGGGTTCAGGGTCGCTCGTATCCGCGTACGCGCGCGGTGGGCCATCGAGGGCGCACATGAGGGACGTGTCGAGTGCGAGCGTGCTGCTGGTGGAGCGGTCGGCCGGCTCCCTCTCGGACTGGGACGCGAAGGGGAGGACGAGCCGGTCAACGCCGGTAGTTGGTCGGCACCTTGGCGATGTTCCGGGACCCGGGTGGATGCCGTGGCCGTGACTGAGCCCCCGTGTTCGCCCGGATCGGCACCCTCAAACCTCTGGTGGCGGTCCGCCCCGGCTCCTGACGGTGCGCCCGCTCCGCTGCCTCGGCGGCCACCAGGCGCCTGGGGGTGCCGCGAGGACCGGATGGCCGGCTGCCGCCGGTGAGTTGTCGTCCCAGGTCATCGAGGGCGCGTCCGGCTGAGGACGGCGCGCAGTTCGGGGACGGGGATCTTCGGCTGCCGGTCCGCCGTGAGCAGGCCGTTCACCTCCTGCTCCGTGTCGGTGAACTGGGTGTAGCAGTAACCGGCGAGGCCCGAGTCGACGGCGGCGCCCACCAGCGCGGCCAGCCGGTCGGTGAATTCCCGCTCCGTGGCCACGGTGTCGTAGCCGAACCACTCCGCGCCCTCGGCGGGCTCGAAGGTCGCCCCGCCGAACTCGCTCAGCACGACCGGCTGCCCCTGATGGTGCACGCCGTCCAGGAGGAGCCGCTTGGCGCCCGGCCACGGCTCGGGGAGCTCGCCCCGCCGCAGCGAGGTCCGGCCGTACCGCTCGCGCAGCACCCGCGCGTGCTGGGTGTAGTCGTGCACGCCCCAGATGTCGGCGGCGGAGATCTCCCAGCCGTCGTTGGAGACGGCGGGACGCGCCGGGTCGAGGGCCTTGGTCAGGTGGTACAGGCTGTCCATGAAGTGGCGCTGTTCCGGGACGAGCGCCGGGTTCGGGACGGACCAGGACTCGTTGACCGGCACCCAGGCGACGATCGAGGGATGGCTGAGGTCGCGGGAGATCGCCTCGGTCCATTCGGCGACGACCCGTTCGACGGTCGGTGTGCCGAAGGCGTACGCGGACGGCATCTCCTCCCACAGCATCAGCCCGAGCCGGTCGGCCCAGTACAGGAAGCGGGGATCCTCGATCTTCTGGTGGACGCGCAGTCCGTTGAGACCGATCTCCTTGGCCAGTTCGGCGTCGCGGCGCAGTTCCCCGGCCGAGGCGGCGAGGTGCGACTCCGGCCAGTAGCCCTGCTGGAGCGCGAAACGCAGGAAGTACGGCTTGTGGTTGAGGAGGAAGACCCCGTCGCCCCAGCCGATGTCGCGCAGCCCGAGGTAGGAGGTGACATGGTCGACACGGGTGCCGTCCGCCGTTTCGCTCAGCGTGACGGTGGCGTCGACCAGGTTCGGGTGCTCCGGGCTCCACAGCAGGCTGTCGAGGTCCTGCCCGTGGCGCAGCGCGGGCACCGCGACGTCGAACGCCGCCTCCTGGCCGTCGACCAGGACGCTCTGCTCGGCGAGGAGGCGCTCGCCCAGCGCCAGCCGCACCGTCGCCCGCAGGGGGCGCCGCGGCCACCGGGCCAGACGCAGCCGGCACCGCACGCGGGCGTGGGCGACGTCGGGGGTCCAGTGCAGGACCGTCAGATGGTCCTCCGGGACCTCCTCCAGCCAGACCGGCTGCCAGATCCCGGAGGTGCGGTGGTACCAGATGACATGCGGGTCGCGCCGCCAGTCCTGCTTGCCCCGGGGCTGTGTCGCGTCCAGTGGCTGGTCCTCGGCCCGCACCACGACCACCTGTTCCCCGTCGCGGTCGACGGCGTCGGTCAGATCGCAGGTGAAGCCGGTGTGTCCGCCCTCGTGGCGCCCCACCTGCCGCCCGTTCAGCCAGACCTCGGCCCGGTGGTCGACCGCCCCGAAGTGGAGCAGGAGCCTCCGGCCCGCGACGGGCCGGGGCACGTCGAGGGTGCGCCGGTACCAGAGCACCGGGTGGAAGCCGGTGTCCTGGACGCCCGAGGCCTTGGACTCGGGCGGGTAGGGCACGGTGACGGTGCGGGTGAAGGGGCCGGTGACGGCCGGATCCATCCAGCGCTCCGACCGGCCGGTGCCCGCGTCGTCGTGGGCGAACTGCCAGGGACCGCTCAGGTCGCGCCAGTCCGGGTCGCGGACGAGTTGCGGCCTCGGGTGTCCGGCCGCGTCCAGGTGGGTGTGGGGCATGGGGAACTCCGGTGGTGTGGCGGGGGAGAGGGGGCGGCTCAGCGGTGCGGGGAGCGCAGCTCGACGACGGTCGCGGCGAACGCCAGCGGTCCGGGCAGCAGCGGGACCAGCAGCGGAATGGACCAGGCGAGGAGCGCGGTCAGCAGTACGGCCCCCGCCAGCAGCAGGCTGCCGCGCGGGTCGGCGACCGAGCGGACGAGCCCTTCGCGGACGGAGAGCCGGTGCGGGGCGTCCAGCGCCGTGGCGCGCAGCCCCACGACCACGGCTCCCCAAGCGAGCAGGGCCAGCGCGGGCGCCACGGCCCCCGCCCCGGGCAGCGCGCTGCGCGCCACCGCGGCGTCGGCCAGCAGGACCACGGCCAGCAGCGGCAGCGCCAGCCCGGCGGCCAGACCGCCGGCCGACAGGCGGGCTCGCAACGCGCGGGTGTACGTGCCGAGGGTGACGGGGGTTCCGTCGCCCGCGGCCTGCCGGAGGCTCTCCGACGCCGCGGCGAACGCTGCCGGAGCGGTGACGACCGGCAGACAGGCGACGCTGGTCAGCAGGCCGGCCAGCAGCACGTCGGCGAAGAGGGAGAAGCCGGAGCCGAAGATGTCGCCGGGCTCCTTGCGCGCGCGGCGGACGGCAGCAGGGGCGTGGGTCATGGCGGCTCAGCCCTTCAGTCCGGACGTGGCCATGCCCTGCACCAGGTAGCGCTGGAAGACGAAGAAGAACAGCACGATCGGCAGCACGGAGATCACCGACATGGCGAACATGGGTCCGTAGGCGGAGGTGCTGGACTGGTCGACGAAGCTGCGCAGCGCCAGGGTGATGGTGAACTTCTCCGGTGCGAAGAGATAGATCATCTGCGTGAAGAAGTCGTTCCACGTCCAGATGAACGTGAAGATGGCCGTGGTGATCAGGGCGGGCCGGCTCAGCGGCAGTGTGATCGACCAGTAGGTGCGGAAGGGGCCGCAGCCGTCGATACGGGCGGACTCCTCCAGCTCACGGGGCAGCCCGCGCATGAACTGCACGATGAGGAAGACGAAGAACGCCTCCGTGGCCAGGAACTTCGGCAGGATCAGCGGCCAGTACGTGTCCACCAGGCCGAGCTGGTTGAACATGATGTACTGCGGGATCAGTACGACATGGTGCGGCAGCATCAGCGTCGCCACCATGAAGGCGAACATCCCCGTCCGCATGCGGAACCGCAGCCGGGCGAAGGCGTAGGCGGCCAGCGAGCAGGAGAGCACGTTGCCGAGGACCGCGCCCCCGGCGATCAGCAGGGTGTTGCCGAGCAGCCGGCCGACGGAGATGCCGGAGACGCCTTCGAGGGCGGTGGTGTAGTTCGACCACTCCAGGTGGCCGGGCCACAGGTCGAGGCTGGTCACCACCTCGTCGGCCGGCTTCAGCGACGTGGCCAGCAGCCAGGCCAGCGGGTACAGCAGCAGGAGCAGGCACACGGCCGCGACCGCGTGCGGCAGCCACCGCTTCGTGGCGATGCCCGCGATGCCCGTGGTGCCCGTGGTGCCCGTGGTGCCCGTGGTGCCCGCGGTGCGAGCGGAGTTCACCGAGCTCACCGTCCCTCCTCGTCCGCGTAGAAGACCCAGGACCGGGAGGTCCGGAACAGGATCAGGGTGATCGCGCCGATCACGATCAGCAGCAGCCAGGCCATCGCCGCCGCGTACCCCATGTGCGAGGCGGTGAAGCCGCGCTCGTACAGGTACAGCGTGTAGAAGAGCGTGGAGTCGGCGGGGCCGCCGTTGCCGCCGCTGATGGCGAAGGCCGGGGTGAAGACCTGGAAGGAGTTGATGACCTCCAGCACCAGGTTGAAGAAGACGACGGGGGAGAGCATCGGCACCGTCACCGAGACGAACTGCCGCCACCGGCCCGCGCCGTCGAGCGCCGCCGCCTCGTAGAGGTCGGACGGAATCTGCTGCAGCCCCGCCAGGAAGATCACCATCGGCGCCCCGAACTGCCAGACCGTCAGCAGCACCACCGCGTACACCGCGAGATCGGGATCGCCGACCCAGCCGCCGGTGTCGATGCCGAACCGGCTCAGGACCTGGGGGACCGAGCCCCCGTCGTTGAAGAGCGCCTTCCACACCAGGGCGATGGACATGCTCGCGCCCAGCAGGGAGGGCGCGTAGAAGGCGGAGCGGTAGAAGCCACGGCCCGAGCCGAGGCTCTTCAGCAGCATCGCCACCCCCAGCGCGAGCCCCAGCTTCAGCGGGACCGCCACCACGACGAACAGCATGGTGGTGCCGACCGACCGCCAGTAGCGGGGGTCCTCGGTGAGCATCTCCGTGTAGTTGCGCAGGCCCACCCACTGCGGCGGATCGAAGAGGTTGTAGTCCGTGAACGACAGGTACAGGGACGCGACCATCGGCACCAGCGTCAGCACGCCCGCGCCGATCAGCCACGGCGACAGGAACACATACGCCGGCCACCGCTTCTCGCGGACCCCGCTCCGCCGCCCGGCCGGACGCGGTCCGTCCGTCTTCCGCTCCGCGGGCGCGGGCGCCCTGGTCGACACCGTGCTCATGGCCTCAGCTCCCGGTTGGCCTCGTCGATGAGTTCGCGCGCCGCCTGCCGGGGGGTGGCCAGGTCGTAGAGGACGCGCTGATAGGCGCGGGTGAAGGCGGACTGGATGGGGACGTCGCCGCGCGGGGGCGCCGTCGGCGGGGCGGCCAGGCCGTACTTCTCCATCGTCCGCGCGTACCGGTAGATCTCCCGCTCCGGCCCCGTCAGGGTCTTCGCGACCCGGGCGGCGATCACGCGGTTGGGCGGGGTGGACCGGGTGAAGCCGAGGATGTCGCCCGCCCGCACGTCGTTGAGGAGGAAGTCGACCAGCCTGGCCGCCTCCTCGGGGTGCGAGGTGCCCGCTCCGATGCCCAGGAGCATCGAGGCCTTGAAGTACGAGCCCGCGCGGCCGTCGGCCGTGGGGACCGGCGCGAAGCGGACGTCCTCGCCGAGGAGGCCCACGTACCCGGGGAACGGGGCGTCCCAGGTGAAGTCCGCCGCCGCCAGACCGCGGCCCATGGGGCTGGTCTCGATGCTGCTCGCCTGGACGGTGTCCTTGGACGAGGCTACCGACCCGGCCCTGCGCAGGTCGTCGCAGAACGTCCAGAACCCGGTGAGGTCGTCCTCGGTGAAGCCGAGTGCGGTCTGGCTCGCGTAGAGCCGTCCGCCGCGGCTGCGCAGCCACGTCTCGAAGATGTCCTCGTTGGGGCCGTTGTCGTTGGCGCCGGTGAAGGGGCGCCCGTCGGGTGCCTTCAGACCCAGCGCGGTGATCCGCTCGTTGGCGTCCGCCCACTCCCGCCAGGTCCAGCTCGGCCGGGGGGTGCGGATCCCCGCTTTCCGGTAGAGCGCCGCGTTGTAGGCGTAACCGGTGATGCCCCGGCCCATGGGCACCGCGTACTGCCGGTCCTCGTAGGTGCCCGTGCGCAGGAACTCCCGGTCCATCTCCGAGGTGCGGATCGCGCCGCCGCTCAGGACCTCGTCCAGGCGCAGCAGCGCGCCGCCGCCGGCGTACTGGGAGATCTGCCGGTAGTCGAGCTGGGCCACGTCGGGTATGCCGCCACCGGCCGCCTGCGTCGCCAGCTTCTGCATGTAGGCGCCGAAGTCCCCGTTCGAGGTGCGCACCGTGATGCCGGGGTTCTCCTCCTCGAAGAGCCGTACGGCCTTCTCGGTGCGGGAGGCGCGGTCGTCGTTGCCCCACCAGGAGAACGTGAGCGTGACTCCTCCCGGTGATCCGCCGACGGCGGAGCACGCGGAGAGCGCGGAGGCCAGGGCGGCACCGGCACCCGCGGCCGCGACGGTCAGTACGGAGCGTCGGCTCGGGGGCCGTTGGCGGCCGTGACGGGTCCCGGGCACCGCGGGACCGGGCGGACGGGCTTCGCGCACAGGGGGTTCGGGCATGAGGGGGCGACCTTCCGTGGACAGCGGGGCGGTTGAGGAGAGGGGCGGGGACCGGGGGTCCCGCGTCGCGGGGGTGCCGGGGTGGGGTGGCGGCGCCCCCGCGGGCCGGGGGCCGGCTCAGATGCCGGGGTAGACGTCCAGGCGGCCGCACATGCCGAAGCGGCCGCGGGCGGTGGGCCCGGTCGCGGTGACGCGGGCCTCGGCCAGATGCCGGCCGTCCCGCTCGCGCAGGGCGCGCAACTGGTGCTGTGTCGCGGCCGCGGCGGCCTGCGCGCCGTCGCGCCGGCGTTGCTCCCACTCGTCCAGCCGGGGCCGTACCAGCGCGGCGGCCGCCCGCTGGAAGGCCGCCAGCGGCTCGGGATCGCCGGCCGCGTCGGCCTCGCGCAGTTCGAGGAAGCGCCGGGTGGCCAGGTCGCGCCGGGCACGGGCCGCCTCCGCCTGCTCGGCCTCGGGCGCGCCGGAAGGGATACGGACCGCCTCGGCGTACACCGCGGGGTCGGTGAGACGGTCCTGCGGCAGGGTGAGGACCGCGTCGCCCGCCTCCGGCAGACCGCTGTTCTGCATCACGACGGTGATCTCCAGACCGCCGCCGTCGTCGACCAGCCGATGGATCGTGCCGGGGGTGAACCAGGCCACGACCCCCGGCTCCAGGGGCGTCTCCCGGTAACCCGAGGTGGTCAGCGTCTGCACGGCGCCGCGGCCCGCCGTCACCACGTACCCCTCGCTGCAGGCGAGGTGCAGGTGCGGAGTGCCACCACCGGGCCGGCCGTCGACGGTGGGCCAGTCGTACACACGCAGCCGGGACACGCCGACCGCCGCCGGGAACCCTTCGTACGTCGCGCTCACCACGCGAGCCCCGCCACGTGCGCGGCGACCCGCTCACGGTCCCAGGCGCCATCGGCGATGTGCACGCGGTAGCCGCGGGTGAGGGTGTCGCCGGGGTCGAGGACCAGCTCCTCGTGGAAGGCCCAGGACGGCGCGACGGCGGCGAACGGATCGCTGCGCACGAACCAGTGCGCCGGGTGCGTTCCCTTCTCGCCCGTGTGGTCGTTGCCCGGGGCGTGCTCGAAGACCACCGTGGCGTGGCCGTCGCGCCCGTCGTGCTCGCCCACGTACGCCAGCCAGGGGGCCTGGCCGCCCATCGGATCGTCGCCGTCGGTGCCGGCGGTGAAGACGCGGCCGTCGCGGAAGGCGCGCGGGCCGCGCCAGAACAGCCCGGTGTACCCGGCGGCGGGGCGGCCGTGGGTGGTGGGGCTGCCGAAGCGCAGCGGCTCGGCGCGCCGGTTGGTCACCGCGGAGGTCCAGGTCAAGGACCAGACGCCGGCCTCCGGGTCCACGTCCCCGGCCTCGATGCGGCGCTCCTCCTCGGCCCACAGCTCGCCGTCGTGGGGGTGCCAGGTCAGCCGCTCGGCGATGACGGCCCGGTCGCCGGTGGCGGAGACCTCCTCGAAGGCGGTGTGCGCCATGGAGCCGATCCGCTCGGGCAGCGCGACGTACCCCTCGCCGTGCACATAGGTGTTGCCGCCCCACAGGTTCTGCCCAGAGAGGTGGGAGGCCGTGAGCTGGAGTCCCTTGTGCCACCGGTGGTCGTTGGGGCGGTAGTCGGTGACCACGGCGCCGGAGAGCGTCCGGACCGGGTGCAGATACGGCTTGGGCGCCTCCCACGCGGCTTCGGGACGGTAGACGTACGCGAACAGCTCGGTGCCGGTGGCCTCGTGTGCGACGGTGACGCGGTCGCCGTGGGCATGGGTCGGTGTGAGGGTCATGCGCGGTCCTCCTCCTCGCGGGGTGTGGCCGGCGCCCAGCCCGGGGCGCCGCCGTGCAGTGCGGTGTAGTAGGGGTCGCCGGGGCCGATCTCGCCCGCGCGGACGGTGGCGTCGGTGAACGCGGACTTGTAGAGGGCGGTGATGAACTCCAGCGTCTGCCGGCCGCCCGGGCCGCTGGTGGCGTGGCGCCGCCCGGCCCGGATGTCGGCGACCAGCACCCGGAGCTGGGCCAGGTGCGAACTCGGCTCGTCGGCGCCGAAGTCGCGCCAGCCCGCCACCGTCTCCTCGGGGACGCCGGGCGCGGGGGTGATGCGCCAGTCCGCGTTGCGGTAGCCGTACAGATGGGTCAGCTCGATCGTGGCGCGTTCGCAGTCGATGCGGATCCGGCTCGTCTCGTCGGGGCTGAGCACGCTGTTGACGACGGTGGCGACGGCGCCGCCGGCGAAGCGGACCTGGGCGGTGGAGACGTCCTCGGTCTCCACGTCGTGGACCAGCCGGGCCGCCATGCCGCGCACCTCGGTCCACGGCCCCATGAGGTCCAGCAGCAGATCCGTCTGGTGGATGCCGTGGCCCATGGCGGGTCCTCCGCCCTCGGTGGCCCAACGGCCGCGCCACGGGACGGAGTAGTAGGCGCTGTCCCGGTACCAGGTGGTCTGGCAGTGGGCCACCAGCGGCCGGCCGAACGCGCCCTCGCGCAGCAGACGCCGGACATGGCGGGCGCCGGAGCCGAAGCGGTGCTGGAAGACGATCGAGGCGTACGGGTCCGTGTCGCCGCCCCGCTGGGCCGCCTCGACGGCGTCGTAGTCGGCCAGCGACGGGCACGGCGGCTTCTCGCACCACACCCACGCGCCCGCCCGCAGCGCGGCCACCGACTGCTCCCGGTGCACGGCGGGCGGTGTGCAGAGCACGACCAGGTCCGGGTGCACCTCGGCGAGCATCGTGTCGAGATCCGTGGAGGCGTACGGGATGCCGGACGCGGCGGCGAGCGCGCGGACCGCGGCCGTGTCGAGGTCGACCGCGGCGACCAGCTCCACCTCGCCCTCGGCGGCGAGCTTCTCCAGCGCGGGCAGATGGCTGCCGCGGGCGATACCCCCGGTGCCGACCACGGCCGTGCGCAGCGGGGTGGTGGAGCGAGACATGCGGACCCTTTCGTGGGGCGGCCGGCCGTGGCCCATGGACCCTCGCGCTCTCTCGTACGCGGGGTCGGACGGCGCGGCGAAAGCTCCGTAAGCGCTTTCTGTTACAACGTTGTACCCGCCGTGTAAGTTCGGGGTCAACCCCTCGGCAGCAGGCGATCCGGCGCATCGGATACGCTGAGATCCACTGCGGAAACACAGGTGATCTGCGGTGATCTGCGAGAACAACGACGAAGGGGGCCGGTCGGTGGCAGCAGCGACGCTCAAGGACGTGGCGGCTCGCGCCGGAGTGTCGATCAAGACGGTGTCCAACGTTGTACGTGGGGCGCCCCGGGTCTCCGAGGCCACCCGGGAGCGGGTGCTGCGCGCCGTGGGCGAGCTCGGCTACCGCCCGAACCCGTCGGCGCGGAGGCTGCGCACCGGGCGCAGCGGACTGATCGGCCTGTCCGTGCCCGACCTGACGATGCCGTACTTCGCGGAGCTGGCCCAGCATGTCCGGGCGGAGGCCGCGGGGCTGGGGCTGACCGTCCTCGTCGAGGAGACACTGGGCGACGCGGCGGAGGAGCTGCGTCTGGCGACCGGCGTCGGCGCGGCGCTGCTGGACGGTGTGATCCTCTCGCCCCTGCACGCCCGGCTCGACGACCTCGCCTCGGTCGCCGACGCGTTCCCCCTGGTCCTGCTCGGTGAACGCAGTTACGAACGCGACCAGGTCGCCGCGGACCACGTCCTGATCGACAACGTCGCCGCGGCCCGCGACGTCACCGCGCACCTGGCCGGGCTGGGCCGCACCCGGATCGCCGCCGTCGGGGTGAAGGCGCGGTCGGCCGCGACCAGCAGACAGCGGCTGGAGGGTTTCCAGCACGCGCTCCACGAGGCGGGGCTGACCTTCGACCCGCGGCTGGCACCGCCGGTGAAGGAGTTCGACCGCCGCAACGGCCTGCTGGCCACGCGTGAACTGCTCGCCCTCCCGGCGGACGCGCGCCCGGACGCCGTCTTCTGCTTCAGCGACCTGCTGGCCGTGGGGGCGGGGCGGGCGCTGCACGAAGCGGGGGTGGGCATCCCCTCGGAGATCGCCGTGGCGAGCATCGACGGATCCGAGGAGGCGCTCTACAGCACGCCGTCCCTCACCTCCGTCATACCGGACAAGGCGGCGATCGCCGCGCTGGCGGTCAAGTCGCTGGCCGCGCGGATCGGTTCGGCTGAGCCGCTGCCGTTCGAGGTCCATCTCGCCCCGCACCGGCTGGTGGTGCGGGAGTCCACGGACGGGGTACGACGGCCGCTGGAGGTATGACACCACGGTGCCCGGGAACCGTCCGGCTCCCGGGCACCGTGGTACCGGCATCCGCCCCGGAGCCGGTCAGCCCTTCAACGGACCACCGTTGATCGCGATCCGGCGACCGTAACGGGTGTGCGGATAGTAGTCGTAGGTCGCGTGGTGCTGGACGCAGCGGTTGTCCCAGAACACCAGCGTGCCCGGCGTCCAGCGGACCCGGCAGGTGAGCAGCGGGCGCTGGGGCACGAGGGCGTAGAGCATGTCGAGCAGCGCCCTGCTCTCGTCGGCGGAGAGCTGCGGGACACGGGACGTGTAGGCCTGGTTGACGTAGAGGATGGGGCGGTCGGTCTCGGGGTGCCGCACCACCACCGGGTGCTCGTTCACCGGAATCTCGTAGTTGGGCGGCACGGTGTAGCCGCGGAAGCTCTGCGCACCGTCGTGGATGGCGGACAGCCCGTCCAGAAGGCCGCGCATGGTGGGCGAGAGCATCTCGTAGGCCAGGTGCATGTTGGCGAACAGCGTGTCGCCCCCGCTCCCGCCCTCCGGGGTCTCGGTGATGTACAGCATCGAGCCCAGGGACGGTTCGAGGTCGGCCGTTCCGTCGGCGTGCCAGGCGTTGCCCGCCACGTTCGCGGCGGCCGGGCTGGTCTTGATCTCCAGCACGTGGGGATCGCCCTCGGGCGGCGGCGGGTTGACCGGCCGCAGGTCACCGAACCGGCCGGCGAAGCTCTTGTGTTGGTCGACCGTGATCTCCTGGTCGCGGAAGACCAGCACGTGATGGTCGAGGAACGCGGTCCGGATCTCCGCCAGTTCGTCCTCGGTGAGCCGGGCGAGGTCCACGCCGCTGACCTCGGCGCCGATGACCGGAGTCAGGGACGCCACGGATATGTGCTCGTAGGGCCTCGGCGGCCTGGTGGTCACGGCTTCGAGAGCGGTGAGTTCGTAGGGCTCCATCGCGTTCTCCTCGGTGGTGGGCATGCCGGTCGGGGCGTGCGGATGCGGGGACGACCGGACGGGCGGTCGTCCCGGTCTGTGCGACGGCCGTGTCGCCGGTTCCTGTCACGGCCGCCGGGCGCGGGGAAGGACCGACCTGGTCGGAGGCGGTCAGAGGAGGTAAGGCGCGTGGGTCACCGGGTCTCCCGGAGGCGTCCGTCGAGCCGGTCGAGTTCGCCGGTGACGAGTGCGGCGATGAGAGGGACACGCTCTCCCTCCAGCACGTCCCAGTGACCGCCCGCCACCCGCTCGACCCGGAATCCGCCCAGGGCCCGGTCCTCCCAGAAGCGGCGCAACTCCTTCTCGGACGCGGCCCTCTCCGCGGGGTCCGGTCCCTCCGCGTCCGCCTGGACGAGCAGCAGCGGGGCGGTCGTCGGTGGGGGCGTATAGGCGCGGGCCGCCGCGCGGTTGTGGTTGTAGGTCCGGAAGTACCGGTCGATCTGGGCGTCGTCTATACCGGGGTACATGCCGTTGAAACGGACGAGTTTCTCCCGGAACTCGGCCGCGTCCACCGGCGCGAACGCCGCCCGCTTCGCCTCGTCGTCCGTGGCGTGGGTGTCGAGCAGCATCACGGCGATCCGCTGGTGGCCGGATCGTGCGAGCCGGCGCCCCATCTCGTGCGCGACCAGACCGCCGTACGAGAGCCCGCACAGGACGAGCGCCTCGTCCGGCGCGGGCCGCACCAGGGTCAGGTAGTGCTCCGCCATGGCCTCCACGGACGGCAGCGGGTCCTCCCCGGGGTCGATCCCCGGGGCCTGGATGCCCTGGACACCGATCCCGTCGGGCAGCGCCGTGGCCAGATCCAGATAGCAGAACGCGGTTCCGCCGGCGGGATGGACACACACCACCCGCCGGCCGCCGCCTCCGGCCCGGAACTCGATCAGCGAATCGTCGCCGCGCGCCGGTGCTTCCCTGCGCAGGTGCGCCGCCAGCCGTTCGATCGTGGGATGCTCCAGCACGTCACGGATCGGCAGGTCCCGGCCGAACCGCTCACGGATCAGGTGCGCGACCTTGATGGCGGAGAGGGAGGTACCGCCCACCGCGAAGAAGTCGTCGGTGATGCCGATGCCGGGACGCAGCAGCACCTGCCGCCAGATCCGGTACAGCGACATCTCGACCCCGTCGCGCGGGGCCCGTACGTTGACCTGGGAGGGCAGCGCCGTACGGGCACGTTCCAGCACGGCCCGGCGGTCCAGCTTGCCGCTGCGGTTGAGGGGCAGCCGGGGGAACTCGGCGAACAGCGACGGGATCATGTAGTCCGGCAGCCGCTCCGCGAGGGCGGCGCGCCATTCGTGGAGCAGCAGAGGCGGTCCGTCGGACCGGCCCACCCCCGCCACCAGTATGCTCTCGCCGGCCTCGGTGCGGTCGGCGAGCACCGCCGCCTCCGTCACCCCGGGCAGCTCCCGCAGCGCCGCCGCCACTTCCCCGGGCTCGATACGGAAGCCCCGGAGCTTGACCTGGTCGTCGGCGCGGCCGACGAACTCGAAGTCGCCGTCGGGCAGCAGCCGCGCCAGGTCACCCGTACGGTAGATCCGTTCACCCGGGACCTGAGGGTCCGGCAGGAAACGCTCGTCGGTCAGGTCGGGCCGGTTGAGATAGCCGTCGGCCACACCGGCTCCGCCGATGTACACCTCCCCGGTGACCCCGCGCGGAACCGGCAGGCGTCGCCGGTCGAGCAGGTGTATACGGGTGTTGTCCACGGGCCGGCCGATCGGGCACCGGCGCTCCCGCGCGTGCGGCTCGTTGTACGTGATGCTGTACACGGTGGTTTCGGTCGGACCGTAGACGTAACAGATCCGCAGCCCCGGCAGCACCTGCCGCATCCGGTACAGCGCCGTCTCCGGAAGGGGCTCCGCACCGGTCGCCACCTGGCGCAGGGCCAGACCCCGCAGGCGCTCCTCCGGGTTCTCGTCGATCCAGACGATGTACGACGCCGGCAGCCAGGCGTGCACGATTCTGTGCACGCGCATCCAATCCATGAGCTGCTCGGGGTCGCCCCGCAGGTCCTCGGGCACCAGATGGAGGACCGCGCCCGTGGTGACCGGCAGGAACAGCTCGTGCACGGACGCGTCGAAGCCGATACTGGCCCACACCGAGGACGCTTCCCCGGGGATCGCGTCGTAGTGGTGCAGCCAGTTGTCCAGCAGATTGACCACGCTGCCGTGCCGGACCGCCACCCCCTTGGGGCGTCCCGTCGATCCCGAGGTGTAGATCACGTAGGCGCGGTGGGACGGCAGGACCGCCGTACCGGGAGAGTCGTCACGCGCCCCCTCCTCCTCCACCCGCCGCAGCGGCAGCCAGGGGGAGGCGGGGCCGGCGGTGTCGCTCAGGACCAGCGCGGGCGCCGCCTCCTCGACGATCACTTCCAGCCGCCCGTCCGGTTGCCCCGGATCCAGCGGAAGGTAGGCCGCACCCGCCTTGAGGATGCCCCATATGCCCACCAGAAGTTCCACCGTGCGACCGCAGTGCAGCCCGACGACGTCCCCGGCGCGGACGCCCCGGGCGAGGAGGGCGTGGGCGAGCCGGTTGGCACGCCGGTCCAGCGTGGCGTAGTCCAGCCGCGTTCCCCGGCCCACCACGGCGGGCGCGGTCGGCCGCTCCCGGACCTGCTGTTCGAAACGTTCGATCAGACTGGTGGCCGGCGGGCCGGTGGTCCGCCCCCGGCCCAGCGCCAGCACCTCCTCGTGTTCCCGCTCGTCGAGCAGGAGGAAGTCGGCGATGCTCCGCCCGGGGTCGGCCGCCAACTGCTCCAGTACGCGCGTCAGATAGCGGGCGTGCCGCCTGACCGTCTCGTCGTCGAACAGGTCGCGCGCGTAGTCCAGATGCCCGGTGACGCCACCGTCCTCCTCGTGGAGCGACAGGGTGTAGTCGAACTTCGCGGGCCCGAAAGGGATGTCAAGCGGCTCGACCCGGGTGCCGGCGAGGTCCAGAAGACCCTTCTGGGAGGTGCCCCACGCCAGCATGGTCTGGAAGAGCGGCCCGTGCGCCAGGCTGCGCTGCGGGTTCACCGCCTCCACGATCCGCTCGAAGGGCAGGTCCTGGTGGCCGAGCGCGCTCCGGAGCGAGGCCCGGACCCGGCCCAGCGCCTCGGAGCCGGTCGGCTCCCCGGACAGGTCGAGCCGGTGGGGGAGCGAGTTGACGAAGAAACCGATGAGTTCGGACGCCTCCCTGCCGCGCCGGCCCGCCACCGGGAAGCCCACGACGGTGTCGCTCTCCCCGGAGAGCCGGGACAGCACGATGTGCCAGCCGGTGAGAACAGCCGTGAACAGGGTGCATTTCTCCCGGCGGGCCACCGCGCGCAGGGCGGTCGTCAGCCGCGGGCCGAGGTGCACCGGCACGCGGCCGCCTTCGTCACTCCGCCTTGCTGGGCGGGGCCTGTCCGCGGGGAGATCGAGGGACGCCGGCGCGCCGTCCAGATACGTCCGCCAGAACTCGGCCTGTACGGTGGCTCCGGGCCCGCCCAGCCACGCGCGCTGCCTGCGGCACAGGGTGGTGAACCGCGTCTTCGGCAGCGGCAAGGGGTCGGTCCCGCCGTGCTGGAGCGCTCCGTAGAGGGCGCTCAGCTCACGCAGCAGGATTTCGACGGACCTGCCGTCGAAGACGGCGTGATGCAGGGTCAGCAGCAGCGCGTGACGGGATTCCCCCAGGACGATCAGCCGCCCTCGGGCCAGCGGACCGCAGGCCAGGTCGAACGGGGTGTCGCACTCATCGCGTTGCCGCTCGGCGACCCGCGCTTCCGGATCCGGGCTCCCGCTGAGGTCCTCCACGGTCAGCGGGAATCCCGTCTCCGGGGGGCCCACCTCCTGACGGGCGTCACCGTTCACCGAGACGAACCTGGTGCGCAGGGTCTCGTGCCGGGCGACAACGATGTCGAGAGCGCGCGCGAGACGGGTCTCGTCCAACGGCCCCTCGACGGAGAACGCCAGCGTCTCGTTGTACGCGGTGCCGGTGCCGTCCGTCTGGGCCATGGTCCACAGCCGCTGCTGCCCGGGGGAGAGCGGGGGACGGAGTGCGTGATTGTGTGTGCCGGGCGGGAGGAGGCGGGGTCGGGGTGCGCGCGTTGCCGACAAGGGCGGCCCTTCTGCCGAACTGCGAACAGTGGTTGGGCGAGAGACAACCGAGGTGCGGGAGACGTGGGTCAGTTCGTGAGGCTGGCGGGAGCCATCATTGGACTCCGGTTCTGATCATGTCAATGGACGGAATCGGCATTGCACGACCCTCGCGCTTGGGCAAGAGGAAAATTGATCGAATTCGTGATGCACGCCCGGATCGATTCACGGTGGTTTGACGCCACTCGGTGGATCCTCGGCGGAGCCGGACTCCGGCCCGCCCACGGCCTCGGCGCCCTCGGGCCGCGCGACACGAACCGCGCCCGAGCTGTCAGCGCCCGGTTTTCGCGGGCCGCCGCATCAGCCTGGCGACGGACTCGTCGGGAGTGGCCTCCTCGTGCAGCAGGGCCGAGACCGCTTCTGTGACCGGCATGTCGATGCCGTGGCGACGAGCCAGGGCGAGGATCGCCGCTGCCGAGCTGACGCCCTCGGCGGTCTGCCGGCCGGCGTCCGTCGCCCGGCCGACGCTGAGACCGCGGCCGAGGAACGTACCGAAGGTGCGATTCCGGGAAAGCGGAGAGGCGCGGGTGGCCACCAGATCGCCCATGCCCGCCAGCCCGGCGAGCGTGGCCGGGTCGGCGCCCAGCGCTGTGGCCAGCCGGGTGGATTCCGCCAGGCCGCGGGTGATGAGCATGGCCGCCGTATTGTGTCCCAGGCCCATGCCCGAGGTGATGCCGACCCCGAGGGCGACGACGTTCTTCACCGCTCCGCCGATCTCGCAGCCCGCCACGTCGATGCTGGTGTACGGGCGGAAGTAAGGAGCGTGGCATGCGGCTTGGAGGCGGTGGGCGACGTCGATGTCCGGGCAGGCGATCCTCCGGCGGGCGCAGGGTGCGGCGGCGCGGGCGCCCTCGCAAAGGCTGGCCGTCTCATCGACGCACCGCGACGAGGATCAGCCCATGGGCAGCAGCACCAGGATCCGCCTGATAGAGCCCACCGGCGCCGCGCCGATCGCCGTGCACCGGGTGCGGGACTTCGAGGCTTTCCGGCCGTGGGAACCGGCCCAGCCGGCCAACTTCTTCACCCCGGATCGCCACCGTCGCCCAGAATCAAGGGCACGCCGGGCACGCCGGGCACGCCGGGCACGCCGGGCACGCCGGGCACGCCGGGCACGCCGGGCACGCCGTCGGGCTCGCACTCCGGGTCATGACGAACGAACTCGGCTTGCACCGCGCCGAGGCATCCACCAATCTGGAGAATCTGCCATCACAGCGGGTGCTGCGCCGCAACGGGTTCAGCCCGTACGGCGTCGCGCACTCCTCGACCTTTCTCGACGGGAGCTGGCAGGACGGGCTGCTGTGGGAGCGGGTCCTCGGAGACTAACCTCGCCGTTTCGGTTGAGATGAGGCCGGAAGCGGGGAGGAAATACGAACGTGCCTTCTGAGCTGGGACGATGAACCTTGTCGAGGGGGTCTGCCGGTCCAAGCGGAAGGCGCTTTCTGCGTGCAGGGTATCGGTTCTCGTCCCAAGCTCCATGTCTCCACTGACGGTTCGGGGGTGGTCGGGCACGCGGGCGCACGGTTGCTGGCGGATCTTGCCGATGCCACCGGTCTGGCCACCGTCTACGTCTACTCCACTGCGCTCAGGCCGCTGCGGCCGCGTGCCACCGGGCACGATCCAGGCCGGACCGTCACCGATCTCGCGGTGATGCTCGCCGACGGCGGTGAGGCGATAGCGGATCTGGCCGTACTGCGGGACCAGGGCGAGGTATTCGGACCGGTCGCCTCCACGCCCACCGCCTGGCGGTTGCTCGCCGACACCAACGGGGCAGTACTCGCTTCACTGCGAGCGGCCGTAGCGCCTCAGCCCGGGGAGTCGCCTGGATGCAGGCCGCCGAGACCGGCCAGGGCATACCCGCCGTCCAGGCTGGCGGACGAGGACTTCCCGGCCTGGTCCTGGACCTCGACGCCACGCTGATCACCTCCCACTCGGAAAAGGAACTGGCCGTGCGCACTTACAAAGGCGGCTTCGGCTTTCATCCGCTGCTGTGTTTCCTCGCGAACACCGGCGAGGCCATGTCCGGCCGACCGCGGCCCGGCAACTCCGGCGCCAACACCGCCGCCGATCACATCGCGGTGCTGGACGACGCCCTCGCGCAGATCCCCGACGCTCACCGGTACGGCACCCAGATCCTGGTCCGCGCCGACAGTGCCGGATCCGCGAAAGCCTTCCTCACTCACATCCGGACCTTGCGCGAGCGCTGGTTGAACCTGCGGTTCTCGGTCGGATACGCGGTCACCGAGCCAGTCCGTCGTGCAATCCGCTCACTGCCCGAAGCTCTCTGGCATTCCGCCCTGGACCAGAACGGGACACTGAGCTGTACTGAGATTCGTGGAGTCCCTGATGCCAGGGTTACGATCCTGGCGAAGGAGAACCACATCAGTGCCAGCACCACGGAAATACCCCGA
>NZ_JBHZEJ010000088.1:0-32281 GCF_042756365.1 Streptomyces sp. NPDC059092 | reverse complement strand
GGGGAGTGGCAACTTCATCGCCGTTACCCAACCCGCTGGCGGGGGGCGGGGCCCCACCGGGCTCCGTTTCGTGTTCTGCCCGGTGCGGCGTCCGTACGGGGCGCCGCGCGTCCGTACCGCCGCCCGCACGTCCGTACGGCCGCTACTGGGCGCCGGGACGCACCAGCCCGCTCTCGTACGCGTACACCGCGGCCTGCACCCGGTCGCGCAGGCTCAGCTTCGTCAGCACGTGCCCCACATGGGTCTTGACCGTCGTCTCGCTGACGAACAGGTCCGCGGCGATCTCCGCGTTGGACAGACCGCGTGCCACCAGCTTCAGCACCTCGACCTCCCGCTCGGTCAGGGTGTGCAGCGTGTTGGGGGCCGGTTCCTCGCCCGACGGGAGGTGATCCGCGTACTTGTCGAGCAGCCGGCGCGTGATGCTCGGCGCGAGCATCGCCTCGCCCGCCGCGACCACCCGGATGGCCTGCACCAGCTCATTGGCGGGCGCGTCCTTCAGCAGGAAGCCGCTGGCCCCCGCGCGCAGCGCCTCCACCACGTACTCGTCGAGGTCGAACGTCGTCAGGACCAGTACCTTCGCCGGACCGTCCCGGCCGGGGCCGGTGATCTGGCGGGTCGCCTCCACCCCGTCCATCCGCGGCATCCGGATGTCCATCAGCACCACATCGGGCTGGAGCGCGCGGACCTGGTCGATGGCCTGGAGACCGTCCCCGGCCTCACCGACGACCGCGATGTCCTGCTCGGCCTCCAGGATCATCCGGAAACCGGTGCGCAGCAGGGGCTGGTCGTCGACCAGTAGGACGCGGACAGTCACGGGGCAACTCCTTCAATAGACAGCCCCATTCTGCCCTGACCGCCCTGCCCCGGGTCAGCCGGGCGCGGGCGCCTCCACCGGCGCCTCCACGGGCTTCACGCTCAGCGGATACACCGGCGGTGTGCCGCCGAACTCCGGACACACCGCCCGGTGGTCGCACCAGCCGCACAGCTTCGTGGGCCTGGGCCGCCAGTCGCCGCTCTCCGTGGCCTGCTCGATCGCCTGCCAGAGCGCCAGCAGCTTGCGCTCCACCCGCTCCAGATCCGCCTCCACCGGGTCGTACGTCACGACCTCGCCGCTGCCCAGGTAGACGAGCTGGAGCCGGCGCGGCAGCACCCCCTTCAGCCGCCGCACCACCAGGGCGTAGAACGTCATCTGGAACCGCGCACCCTCCCCGTACTCAGGACGCGGCGCCTTGCCCGTCTTGTAGTCGACGATCCGCACCTCCCCGGTCGGCGCGACATCCACCCGGTCGATCACCCCGCGCAGCCGCAGCCCCGACTCCAGCTCGGTCTCGACGAACAGCTCACGCTCCGCGGGCTCCAGCCGCGTCGGGTCCTCCAGCGAGAACCACCGCTCCACCAGCCGCTCCGCCTGCTCCAGCCACGCCGCCAGCCGCTCACCCTCCGTGTCCCCCGCGAACAGCTCACCCAGCTCGGGCCTGGCGGTCAGCAACCTGTCCCACTGACCGGGCACCAGCGCCTTCGCCCGCGGCGCCGTGCGCTCCGTGGCCGGAGCGTCGAAAAGCCGCTCCAGCACCGCGTGCACCAGCGTGCCGCGCGTGGCCGCCTCGCTCGGCTTCTCCGGCAGCTTGTCGATCACCCGGAATCTGTACAGGAGAGGGCACTGCATGAAGTCGCTCGCACGCGACGGCGACAGCGAAGTGGGCGGCTTGCTCGTACTCATGACGCAGACCCTACGGCCCGCCACTGACAGCGAGCCGAATACCATCGACTACAGAGCCACTCGCACCACATCATCGAGCGAGCGACGCCGCCGACGAAGGGAACCCGTGAAAGAGGACGACGAGAGCGGCGAGGGCAGGATGCCGCAGCCCGGCAAGGGGGACACGGGCCCCGGTGGCAAGCCGCCGCGCCGTGAAGACCCCGGCGGTGGCATTCTCATGGGCCGCCCCTTCGGCGTGCCCGTCTACGTCGCCCCGAGCTGGTTCCTGGTGGCCGCGCTCATCACCTGGATCTTCGGCGGTCAGCTCGAACGGGTCCTCCCGGAACTGGGCGGCCTACGGTATCTGGTCTCCCTGTTCTTCGCGGTCGCGTTCTACGCCTCCGTACTCGTCCACGAACTGGCCCACACCGTCGCCGCGCTCCGCTTCAAGCTGCCCGTGCGCCGGATCCAGCTCCAGTTCTTCGGCGGGGTCTCCGAGATCGAGAAGGAGTCCGAGACCCCCGGCCGCGAGTTCGTCCTCGCCTTCGTCGGGCCGCTCCTCTCGCTGGTCCTCGCCGGGCTCTTCTACCTCGGCCTGCTGGCCGTGGAGGCCCGCACCGTCCCCGGTGTCCTCCTCGCGGGGCTGATGATCTCCAACCTGATCGTCGCCGTCTTCAACCTGCTGCCCGGCCTCCCACTGGACGGCGGCCGGATGCTGCGCGCGGTGGTCTGGAAGATCACCGGAAAGCCCATGAGCGGCACCATCGCCGCCGCCTGGGTCGGCCGCGCGCTCGCGGTCACCGTCCTCATCGGCCTCCCGCTGCTCACCCGTACGGGTGCACTCGGTACCTCCGCCGCGGACGTCGGCGGCATGGAAACCGTCATGGACGCGCTGCTCGCCGCGATCCTCGCCGCGATCATCTGGACCGGCGCGGGCAACAGCCTGCGGATGGCCAGGCTCCGCGAGCACCTCCCCGAACTCCAGGCCCGCGCCCTCACCCGCCGCGCGGTCCCGGTCGAGTCCACCACCCCCCTCTCCGAGGCGCTGCGCCGCGCCAACGAGGCGGGCGCCCGCGCCTTGGTGGTCGTGGACGGCCACGGCGACCCGACAGCCCTCGTACGCGAATCCGCGATCGTCGGCGTCCCGCAGCACCGCCGCCCCTGGGTCGCGGTGAGCGGCCTCGCCCAGGACCTCACGGAAGGCATGAAGGTCCCCGCCGACCTCGCGGGAGAGGCGCTCCTGGAACGGCTCAGGGCCAGCCCGGCGACGGAGTACCTGGTACTGGAGGAGACCGGCGAGATCTACGGAGTCCTGTCGACGGCCGACGTGGAACGCGCCTTCGTCTCCGCCATGGCCCGGCCCAGTTAGTTCTTTTTCGAGGGCTCGGTTCGCCTCCGGGGCGCTTCATGCCCCTGTCGACGGTCGACCGTGCTCGGCCCCTCGTACCTCGGGGTCTGCGCCCACGCGGCGGAGCCGCATGTCGAGTACAGCCTCCCTTTCGACAGCGGCGCGCCCCTTCGGCTCACTCGCCGGCCGGGCGAGGCGACGGGCCGAGGATTCCGGCACCGCACCACCTGGCCCGTGGTGCGGTCGAGCGTCGGCGCCGACTTGCAGCGCCCCGGAGGCGAACCGAGCCCCAAAAAGAGGGGCTAAGCTTCGAACATGTCCGAACCGACCGGTGCCGCCCGACGTCGCGGCCCCTTCAAGGTCGGGGACCAGGTCCAGCTCACCGACCCCAAGGGACGCCACTACACCTTCACGCTCGAAGCCGGGAAGAATTTCCACACCCATAAAGGGTCCTTCCCGCACGACGAGCTGATCGGTGCTCCCGAGGGCAGTGTTGTCCGTACCACGGGGAACGTCGCCTATCTCGCGCTGCGCCCCCTGCTCCCCGACTATGTCCTGTCCATGCCCCGCGGTGCCGCCGTGGTCTATCCGAAGGACGCCGGCCAGATCCTGGCCTTCGCCGACATCTTTCCCGGCGCCCGGGTCGTCGAGGCGGGGGTGGGTTCCGGTTCGCTCAGCAGTTTCCTGCTGCGGGTCATCGGCGACCAGGGCATGCTGCACTCGTACGAGCGGCGTGAGGACTTCGCCGAGATCGCGCAGCAGAACGTGGAGCGCTACTTCGGTGAGCCGCACCCCGCCTGGACGTTGACGGTCGGTGACCTTCAGGACAACCTGTCGGACACGGATGTCGACCGCGTCATTCTGGACATGCTCGCCCCGTGGGAGTGTGTGGAGGCCGTTTCCAAGGCGCTGGTTCCCGGCGGCATCCTGTGCGCCTATGTCGCGACGACGACGCAACTCGCTCGTACGGTGGAGACGATCAGGGAGTTCGGCACGTTCAACGAGCCGGCCGCCTGGGAGTCGATGGTCCGTAACTGGCACGTGGAGGGCCTGGCGGTCCGGCCGGACCACCGGATGATCGGGCACACCGGCTTCCTGGTGACCGCGCGCCGGCTCGCGGACGGTGTCGAGCCGCCGCTGCGCCGCCGCCGTCCCGCGAAGGGCGCGTACGGCGACGACTACAGCGGTCCGGGCAGCGCGAGCGGCGGAGCCGCCCGCTAGGCCCTGTCTCACAAATCCCGCCGCGAGCCCCGCCCTGCGGGCGGACGGCGCTATTTGTCAGACAGGGCCTAGGCGGTGTGACGCCTTCCAACACGACGTTGCCGCCGCCCGGTTCCCGTTCTGTACGGGGGAACTGGGCGGCGGCATCTTTACGTTGGACTTACGTACCCCGCTGTTCCGTCGCCCTGTGACGTGTGGCACGATGCTGACTCCCTCACACACCGTTGGTTACTCACCGGCACCGCCTTCACAGGAGACACTCCGCGTGCAGATCTCCGACGCTCCGGACCTCGCGCACACCCGGCCCCGCCCGATCCACTGGCTCGCGACGGCCACCGGGATGGCGGCCGTGGTGGCGCTGGCGGGGCTGTTCCAGCCCGGGCCCGCCACCGCTTCCCAGACGGGCCCGCAGGGCCTGAGAAACGCCGCGGCGCCCGCCGCGGAGGCTCCGCTGCCAGCCCCCGATCCCGCAGGCGTCGACTTTCCCCTGGAGTGCGGGGCGGTGGGCGCGGCCGTCGTCCAGAAGGCCACCGGGGATCTCGACGGGGACGGCAGCCCGGAGACCGTGGCGGTGGTCCGCTGCGACACGGGCCTGGGTACCCCGCCGAGCGGGGTGTACGTGCTGACGCGGGCGGCGGGGGACGCGCCGCGGATCGTGGCCACTCTGGTGGACCCCGTGGACGAGTGGACCGTCGGGCCCGATCTCACCGTCCAGGACGGTGAGATCCTCGCCACGCTGTTCGGCTACTCGTCGTCTTCCGTGCCGCGCTGCTGCCCCGACCAGGAGGAACGTGTCTCCTGGCAGTGGAAAAATGGCGCGTTCCTGCGCACCGAGGTACCTGAGGCGCGCAGGAGCTGACCGGCCGCTCCGGGTCCCCGGAGCGGCGCGGGATCAGGCCGCGTCCGGGCCGTACACCTCTACCTGGTCCGCCACCCGGCGTACGTGGATGCAGTCGCCCGGGCATTCTTTGGCCGAATCCACTACGTCGGTCAGGAGCGGCAGCGGTACGCGCGTGGTCGCCCCGGGCGACTGGAGCAGTTCGTCGTCGGCGCTCTTCACATAGGCCAGGCCGTCGATGTCCAGCTCGAAGACCTCCGGCGCGTACTGGGCACAGATCCCGTCGCCGGTGCACAGGTCCTGGTCGATCCAGACCTCCAGCGGCTCACCGGTCTCGGTGACGCCTTCGGTGGGAGCCTCCTGCTGCACGTTCATCTCTCCTGCCGTTTTTCTGCGTCGGACGGCGCGTGACGGGGTAAGTCGCGCCAGCCCTGACGGGTGTTGAACAAGTCGACGATACAACCGGCCGCTTTCCGATGTTCCTGGGTGGGTATTCCCCTGGCGTGAGGGAGAGCGCAAGGGTGAAGATCGGTCACACCCCGACAGTCTTTGTGATCTAGGGGTTTCAATCATCACCCACCCAGGTAGGGTCAGGAAGCGTCCAGCTCCCCTTGGAGGAGGTGAGGACCGTGGCAGCCCACGACGACGACATCAACCGCGGCATCCGGCCCGGGCGGGGGTCCGAAGACCCAGCCGGCCAGGTTGCCTATCTCGAGCAGGAAATCGCCGTCCTGCGACGTAAGCTCGCCGACTCTCCGCGGCATACGAGAATTCTCGAAGAGCGGATCGTCGAGTTGCAGACGAACCTGGCGGGTGTGTCCGCGCAGAACGAGCGGCTCGCCAATACGCTGCGTGAGGCCCGCGATCAGATCGTGGCCCTCAAGGAAGAGGTCGACCGGCTCGCACAGCCGCCGGCCGGTTTCGGTGTCTTCCTGCACAGCAATGAGGACGGCACGGCCGACATTTTCACCGGCGGCCGAAAACTCCGGGTGAATGTCAGTCCCGGCGTCGAGCTCGACGAGCTGCGGCGTGGCCAGGAAGTCATGCTCAACGAGGCGCTCAATGTGGTCGAGGCCATGGAATTCGAGCGTGCCGGGGACATCGTCACCCTCAAGGAGATCCTTGAGGACGGCGAGCGTGCCCTGGTGGTCGGGCACACCGACGAGGAACGGGTGGTGCGGCTCGCCGAGCCGCTGCTGGACATCACCATCCGCCCCGGCGACGCCCTGCTGCTCGAACCGCGCTCCGGCTACGTCTATGAAGTGGTTCCCAAGAGCGAGGTCGAGGAACTGGTCCTCGAAGAGGTCCCGGACGTCGACTACGAAAAGATCGGCGGTCTGGGCGGCCAGATCGAGATGATCAGGGACGCGGTGGAGCTTCCGTACCTCCACCCGGACCTCTTCAAGGAGCACGAACTGAGGCCGCCGAAGGGCATCCTGCTCTACGGTCCGCCCGGCTGCGGCAAGACGCTCATCGCCAAGGCGGTGGCCAACTCCCTCGCGAAGAAGGTCGCCGAGGTCACCGGGCGTCCGGCGGGGAAGAGCTACTTCCTCAACATCAAGGGTCCCGAACTGCTCAACAAGTACGTCGGTGAGACCGAGCGCCACATCCGCCTGGTCTTCCAGCGTGCCCGGGAGAAGGCGAGCGAGGGTACCCCCGTCATCGTCTTCTTCGACGAGATGGAGTCCCTCTTCCGCACCCGTGGATCCGGTGTCAGCTCGGACGTGGAGAACACCATCGTCCCGCAGCTCCTCGCCGAGATCGACGGTGTGGAGGGCCTGGAGAACGTCATCGTCATCGGCGCCTCCAACCGTGAGGACATGATCGACCCCGCGATCCTGCGGCCCGGCCGGCTCGATGTGAAGATCAAGATCGAGCGTCCGGACGCGGAGGCGGCGAAGGACATCTTCGCGAAGTACCTGACGGCCACGCTGCCGCTGCACGTGGACGACATCTCCGAGCACAAGGGCTCGAAGGAGGCCGCGGCCCACGGGATGATCCAGTCCGTCGTGGAGCAGATGTACGCGGAGTCCGAGGAGAACCGCTTCCTGGAGGTCACGTACGCCAACGGTGACAAGGAAGTCCTCTACTTCAAGGACTTCAACTCCGGCGCGATGATCCAGAACATTGTGGACCGGGCCAAGAAGATGGCCATCAAGGCCTTCCTCGACCACGACCAGAAGGGCCTTCGGGTCTCCCATCTCCTCCAGGCGTGCGTGGACGAGTTCAAGGAGAACGAGGACCTGCCGAACACCACCAACCCGGACGACTGGGCCCGTATCTCCGGCAAGAAGGGCGAGCGGATCGTCTTCATCCGCACCCTGGTGACCGGAAAGCAGGGCGCGGACACCGGCCGCTCGATCGACACGGTGGCGAACACCGGTCAGTACCTGTAGAGCGCGGACCGGCTGCGGGTGCCTTCCCAGGGCATCCGCAGCCGGTTGCTTTCCCCGTACCTCCCACCACACCCGCACACCGGGCCAACCACCACACCAGGCCAATGAAGGAAATGATCTCCCCGTCGGCGCGGAGGCGTTCTAGGCTCTTTCGTACCGCCACGTCGCGCAGTGCGGGACCGGGCACCGCACACGCGTCGGAGAGACAGCGGTACTTGAGCGCCGCTCCCGGAGGGGAGCGCCGCCGGGCAAGGAGGGCCGCATGACCGTACGGCGAGTAATGGGCATCGAGACGGAGTACGGCATCTCCGTCCCGGGCCACCCGAACGCCAATGCCATGCTCACCTCGTCCCAGATCGTCAACGCCTACGCGGCGGCGATGCACCGGGCGCGGCGCGCCCGCTGGGACTTCGAGGAGGAGAATCCGCTCCGGGACGCCCGTGGCTTCGACCTCGCCCGCGAGACGGCGGACTCCAGTCAGCTCACCGACGAGGACATCGGCCTGGCCAATGTGATCCTCACCAACGGTGCGCGGCTGTACGTGGACCACGCCCATCCGGAGTACAGCTCTCCGGAGATCACCAACCCGCGGGACGCCGTCCTGTGGGACAAGGCGGGCGAGCGCATCATGGCGGAGGCCGCCGAGCGCGCGGCGCTGCTGCCCGGCGCCCAGCCCATCCACCTGTACAAGAACAACACCGACAACAAGGGCGCGTCCTACGGGACGCACGAGAACTACCTGATGAAGCGGGAGACCCCGTTCTCGGACATCGTGCGCCACCTCACGCCCTTCTTCGTCTCCCGGCAGGTCGTCACGGGCGCGGGCCGGGTCGGGATCGGCCAGGACGGCCATGAGCACGGCTTCCAGATCAGCCAGCGCGCGGACTACTTCGAGGTCGAGGTGGGGCTGGAGACCACTCTCAAGCGCCCGATCATCAACACGCGCGACGAACCGCACTCGGACGCGGAGAAGTACCGCCGGCTGCATGTGATCATCGGCGACGCGAATCTCTCGGAGATCTCCACCTATCTCAAGCTCGGCACGACCTCGCTGGTCCTCTCCATGATCGAGGACGGCTTCATCAACGTCGACCTGGCCGTGGACCAGCCGGTCCGCACGCTGCACCAGGTCTCGCACGACCCCACCCTCGGCCGGCTGGTCACGCTCCGCAGCGGCCGGACACTCACCGCCGTCCAGCTCCAGATGGAGTACTACGAGCTGGCGAGAAAGTACGTGGAGGAGCGGTACGGGGCCGACGCCGACGAACAGACCAAGGACGTGCTGGGCCGTTGGGAGGACACGCTCAACCGGCTGGAGAACGATCCGATGAGCCTCTCCGGTGAACTGGACTGGATCACCAAGCGTGAGGTCCTGGAGGGCTACCGGCGCAGGGACGGCCTGGACTGGGACGCGGCGCGCCTGCACCTCGTGGACCTCCAGTACGCCGACGTACGCCCCGAGAAGGGCCTGTACAACCGTCTGGCGGCCCGCGGCAAGATGCGGCGCCTGCTGGACGACCAGGACGTCGAGCGGGCCAGGACCAAGCCTCCTGAGGACACCAGGGCGTATTTCCGGGGCCGCTGCCTGGAGCAGTACGCCGACGACGTGGCCGCGGCCTCCTGGGACTCGGTCATCTTCGACCTGCCCGGCCGTGACTCGCTGCAGCGGGTGCCCACGCTGGAGCCGCTGCGCGGTACGCGCAACCACGTCAAGGCGCTGCTGGACCGCTGCCGCACGGCGGAGGAGCTGGTCCAGGTGTTGTCCGGAGGCTGAAACGGTTCCGGCGGGGGAATGATCAGGGTGGCCCCCATACGTTGAGGGAAGTGCGGGGCCGATGTCCGACCCGGCTTGTAGGGTCGGATCTTGAAGGTCACATCCAGCGGGGCGAACCGAGCGGGGTGAGGGTTATGGCGACCAAGGACACCGGCGGCGGGCAGCAGAAGGCCACGCGTTCCACGGAGGAGACCGAGGAGCAGGCGCAGGAAGCGCAGGCATCCGAGGACCTCAAGGAGCGCCAGGAGAAGCTGTCGGACGACGTGGACTCCGTCCTCGACGAGATCGACGACGTCCTCGAAGAGAACGCCGAGGACTTCGTGCGGTCCTTCGTCCAAAAGGGCGGTCAGTAGGCTCCGTCGTCCGTCCCCGGGGCCACCGGTGAAAGCCGGTCGCACCGGGGCGGATGACCGGCGACGGCGCGGGTAAGGTCCGTGCACAGACTGAAGATCGGCCCGGCCCGAGCGGGCCGCCGCCCATCCGGAAGGAAACGTGTGGAAGCCAACCCTCGTAACACCGGGCGTCTACCGGCGGCCTTCCTGACGCCCGGCTCGTCCTCGTTCATGGATTTCCTCTCCCACCAGTCGCCGGAGATGCTGCCCGGCAAGCGCGTCCTGCCGCCCTTGCAGGGCGCGGTCGAGGCACCGCACGGCACGACGATCGTCGCCGTGAGCTTCCCCGGCGGTGTGGTGCTCGCCGGTGACCGGCGGGCCACGATGGGCAACATGATCGCCCAGCGCGACATCGAGAAGGTCTTCCCGGCCGACGAGTACTCGGCCGTGGGCATCGCGGGCACGGCCGGGCTCGCCGTGGAGATGGTCAAGCTCTTCCAGCTCGAACTGGAGCACTTCGAGAAGGTGGAAGGGGCGCAGCTCTCGCTGGAGGGCAAGGCCAACCGGCTCTCCACGATGATCCGCAGCAATCTGGCCATGGCCATGCAGGGCCTCGCCGTCGTACCGCTCTTCGCGGGGTGGGACGTGGACCGCGGGAAGGGGCGCATCTTCTCGTACGACGTGACGGGTGGCCGCTCCGAGGAGCCGGGGTACGCGTCCACCGGCTCGGGGTCCATCTTCGCCCGCGGGGCGATGAAGAAGCTCTACCACGAGGACCTGACGGAGCGGCAGGCGTGCACCCTGGTCGTCCAGGCGCTGTACGACGCGGCGGACGACGACTCGGCGACGGGCGGCCCCGACGTGGCCCGCCGGATCTATCCGATCGTCACCGTCATCACCGAAGAAGGCTTCCGGAAGCTGGGCGACGACGAATCCGCCGAGATCGCCCGGTCGATCCTGGAGCGCCGGCTCGAACAGCCCGACGGCCCGCGGGCCGCGCTGCTCTGACGCCCCTTCTTCTGAACAAACATGCCACTGACAGAAAGGGACGGATAGCCGGTGTCGACGCCGTTCTATGTCTCACCCCAGCAGGCCATGGCCGACCGGGCGGAATACGCCCGCAAGGGCATCGCCCGCGGTCGCAGCCTGGTAGTGCTCCAGTACGCCGACGGCATTGTCTTCGTCGGTGAGAACCCGTCCCGCGCGCTCCACAAGTTCAGCGAGATCTACGACCGGATCGGCTTCGCGGCCGCCGGCAAGTACAACGAGTACGAGAATCTGCGCATCGGCGGTGTCCGTTACGCGGATCTGCGCGGATACACCTACGACCGTGACGATGTGACGGCCCGTGGTCTCGCCAACGTCTATGCCCAGACGCTCGGTACGATCTTCTCCAGCTCCGCCGAGAAGCCCTACGAGGTCGAGCTGGTCGTCGCCGAGGTGGGCGCAACGGCGGACGGGGACCAGATCTACCGGCTCCCGCACGACGGTTCGATCGTCGATGAGCACGGCTCGGTCGCGGTCGGCGGCAGTTCCGAGCAGATCAGCACCTTCCTCGACCAGCGGCACCGCGATGGCATGTCGCTCGCCGAGGCGCTGAAGCTGGCCGTACAGGCGCTGTCCCGGGACACCAACGGCGGCGAGCGGGAGATCCCCGCCGAGCGGCTGGAAGTGGCCGTCCTGGACCGTACGAGACCGCAGCAGCGCAAGTTCAAGCGGATCGTCGGCCGGCAGCTCTCCCGGCTGCTGGAGGCGGACGGAGCGGCCTCCACCCCGACGGACGCCCCCTCGGACACCGAGGAGCCCGGCGGCGCGACCGCCGTCCCGGCGGACGACGCACCGGACACCGGCGCCCCGGCCACGGAGGCTTCCGACAAGCCCGCCTCCGACAAGCCGGACGACACCGGCAAGAAGTAGCCGCCCCGCAAGTAGCCGCGCCGCCCGTGCCCCGGACCGCCCACGCGCTCCGGGGCGCGGGCGCGCCAGGGTCCGGGGCCCCGGCATCGGCTCTCAGCGTCCGCCGGTGGCCGGTGGCGCCGGGGCGGTGGAGCCCCGTACCACCAGCGTGACCGGCAGGTCGCCGGTCTCCGGCCGCCGCCCGTCCAGGACGCGCAGCAGCGCCGCCATGCCGCGCCGCCCCACCTGCTCCGCGGGGAGCCGCACGGTGGTCAGCTCCGGCTCCACCGCCCGCGCCAGGGCCAGATCGTCGAAGCCGGTGACGGAGATGTCCTCGGGCACGCGCAGCCCGAGCCGCCGTACCGCCTTGCAGGCCCCCGCGGCCAGGACGTCGCCGTCGCAGACCAGGGCCGTGGGCCGGGGTCCCGGCGCCGCGAGGGCCCGCTCGGCGGCCTCCCGGCCCGCGTCGACCTCCAGGGGCGCGGAGACCGTCCGTACGGCCGCGTCCGGCACGTTCCGTACCGCCGTGGCGATGGCCTCGGCCCGTACCCGGAAGGTCCAGGAGTCGACGGCGGACGCGAGATGGACCAGCCGCCGGTGGCCGAGGCCGAGAAGATGCTCCGTCACCCGGCGCATGCCGTCGGCGATGTCGACATTCACCCGGGCGGCGGCTCCCGGTGCTCGCGGATCGCTGTCGAGCATCACCAGCGGCAGATCCGCGCCGTCCGTGCCGCTGATCGCGTCGAGTGCGGCGGTCGCCATCGAGGAGGCGATCACCCCGTCGAGCGCGGCCCGCGCCGAGGCGAACGGGTCCCTGGCGGGGCCCATCCCCTCGGGCGAGGGGTAGAGGACCACCCCGAAGCCGTGTTCGGCGGCGACCTCGGCCGCGCCGGTGTAGACCCGGGCGAAGAACTCGTTGGTCAGCGCGGGCACCACCAGCAGCGCCGTTCTGGTGGTGCCCATGCGCAGATTGCGGGCGGCGAGATTGGGCCGGTAGCCGAGGGTGCGGGACGCCTCCCTGACGAGCCCGGCGGTCCGCTCCGAGACCCTGCCCCGCCACTTGTCGCCGAGGACCAGGGAGACGGTGGCCTGGGACACGCCCGCGGCCCGGGCCACGTCCCTGCTGGTGGGCCTGGCCGAGTGCTCTGTCATGTCTGCCGTTCTCCGACGCGGGCGGGAATCGCGGTGGACCCGCGTACTGCGCACATGGTACGTATGAGCCAAGGCGTTATACGTAAAACCCGGCACGCCGGGAAAACGGGGAACAGGGAGAGGCGGGCCATGGCCGCTGGAGCCACCGGGTACGCAGACATCATCAAGGCGCCGCACGCCGCGCGGCTGCTCACCGGCACACTCGTGGGGCGGCTGCCGAACGCCACCGCCCCCATCGCCATCGTCCTGCTCGTGAGGGCGGGCGGCGGCAGCTACAGCCTCGCCGGAGCCCTCGCGGCGGTCTACGGCATCGGCAACGCCGTGGGGCAGCCGCTGCTCGGCCGCGCGGTGGACCTGTACGGCCAGCCCCGGATCCAGCTCCCCGCCGCCCTCGTGTCGGCCCTGGGCGCCGTCCTGCTCGTCGTCGTGGGCATCGACACCCCGGTCCTCGCGTACACCGCCGTCGCGGTCGCCGGGCTGTTCACCCCGCCGCTGGAGGGCGGGCTGCGGGCGCTGTGGCCCGGCGTGCTGGGCGCCGAGGAGCGGGTGCACCGGGCGTACGCGATGGACGCGATCGCCCAGGAGGTCATGTTCACGGTCGGCCCGCTTCTCGTCACCCTGCTGGTCGCGCTCCGGTCCCCGGCCGCCGCGCTGCTCGTCATCAACGTGATCGGCGTGCTCGGCGCGCTCTCCGTCGTCCTGTCCGAGCCCTCCCGCGCCTGGCGCTCCGCGCCCCGCGAGGCGCACTGGCTCGGCGCTCTGCGCTCGCCGGGACTGCTCGCGCTGCTGGGCGCGTTCCTCTTCATCGGGATGGCCCTCGGCTCCATCACGGTCGCGGGGGTCGCGTACGCCGACGACCACGGCCGTGAGTCCGTCTACGGCTGGCTGATGGCCGCCCTGGGCCTGGGCGCGCTGGTGGGCGGACTGGTGTACGGCGCCCGGCGGTGGACGAACACCCCCGAACGCCAGCTGCTCTCCATCACGGCCCTGCTCGCCCTCTGCTACCTGCCGCTGACGCTCACCCCCGGCATCCTCGCCATGACCGCGCTCTCCGCCCTCGCCGGTGTCTTCCTCGCGCCCGCGCTCGCCTGCGCCTTCATCGTCGTGGACCGGCACGCGCCGCGCGGCACCGTCACCGAGGCGTTCTCCTGGCTCGTGACGACCTTCGGCGTCGGCGCCGCGCTCGGAACGGCCGCGGCAGGCCCGGCCGTCGAGCTCGGCGGCACCTCCGTGAGCTTCGGCGTGGCGGGGGCCGCCGGCACCGCCGCGCTGCTGGTCCTGCTGGCCACACGGCGGGTCCTCGCACGTCCCGGCGGTGCGCCCGAGGACACCGTTCCGACGGAAAATGATCCAAGCGGTGCGGTCGAACCCGGTTTCAGCTCAGGTCATCAGGCGTAATGTTCAGACATGGACCGCCGCATTTTCGGGCTGGAGAACGAGTACGGCGTCACGTGCACGTTCAGGGGACAGCGCCGACTGTCACCTGACGAAGTGGCGCGCTACCTCTTCCGCCGTGTTGTGTCATGGGGCCGCAGCAGCAATGTCTTCCTGCGGAACGGCGCCCGCCTCTACCTCGACGTGGGATCGCATCCGGAATACGCGACACCCGAATGCGACAACGTGACCGAACTGGTCACGCATGACAAAGCCGGCGAGCGCATTCTCGAAGGCCTGCTCGTCGACGCCGAACGCCGCCTGCACGAGGAGGGAATCGCGGGCGACGTCTACCTCTTCAAGAACAACACCGACTCGGCGGGAAACTCCTACGGCTGCCACGAGAATTACCTCGTCGCCCGCCACGGAGAGTTCTCCCGGCTCGCGGACATTCTCATCCCCTTCCTCGTCACCCGCCAGCTCATCTGCGGCGCGGGCAAGGTGCTCCAGACCCCGCGGGGCGCCGTCTACTGCGTCAGCCAGCGCGCCGAGCACATCTGGGAGGGCGTCAGCTCCGCGACGACCCGCTCCCGTCCGATCATCAACACCCGGGACGAGCCGCACGCCGACGCGGAGCGCTACCGCCGGCTCCATGTCATCGTCGGCGACTCGAACATGTCCGAGACGACCATGCTGCTCAAGGTCGGCGCCACCGATCTCGTGCTGCGCATGATCGAGGCGGGCACGGTGATGCGTGACCTCACCCTGGAGAACCCGATCAGGGCGATCCGCGAGGTCAGCCACGACCTCACCGGCCAGCGCAAGGTACGGCTGGCGAGCGGTCGGGAGGCCTCCGCCCTGGAGGTCCAGCGGGAGTACTACGAGAAGGCCGTGGACTTCGTGGACCGCCGCGGCATCCGCACCGGCACCGTGGAGCAGGTCCTCGAACTGTGGGGCCGTACGCTCGACGCGATCGAGGCCGAGGATCTCGACCGGATCTCCACGGAGATCGACTGGGTCATGAAGTACCAGCTCATCGAGCGGTACCGGGCCAAGCACAACATGACCATGTCGCATCCCCGGGTCGCGCAGATAGACCTCGCCTACCACGACATCCACCGTCGCCGCGGGCTCTATTACCTCCTGGAGAAGAAGGGCCAGGCCGCGCGTATCTGCAACGACATGAAGATCTTCGAAGGCAAGTCCGTGCCTCCGCAGACCACCAGGGCCCGGCTGCGCGGCGATTTCATCCGCCGCGCACAGGAACAGCGCAGGGACTTCACGGTCGACTGGGTCCATCTCAAGCTCAATGACCAGGCACAGCGCACAGTGCTCTGCAAAGACCCGTTCCGTTCGGTGGACGAACGGGTGGAAAAGCTCATCGCCGGTATGTGAACGTCTCGGTCAACCGGTGGCTGACACGCATTGGTGGAATGCGGCCCGGGCCCCGTACGTATCGCGTACGGGGCCCCTGTCACGCCCTACAGTGGGCAGCTACTGTGCCGTCTGAGATCTGAGGAACACGTGCGCCGACTTGCCGGCCTGATCGTCGTCCCCCTGCTGCTGTTGTCGACAGCGGCCTGCGGTGGCGACGGAGGCTCCGACTCCACCTCGTCCAAGAACGGACTCCCCGCGATCAGCGAGGGTGCCAAGTTCGGACAGAAGCCGACCCTCGACAAGGGGGAGGGGGATCCGCCGAAGAAGCTGACGGTCGATGTCCTCAAGGAGGGTGACGGCGCGAAGGTCGAGAAGGGTGACGCGGTCCAGGTCAACTACCTGGGCCAGGCCTGGAACTCGGCCAAGCCCTTCGACAACAGCTTCGACCGGAAGCAGCCGTTCGATCTGACCCTCGGCGCCGGCATGGTCATCAAGGGCTGGGACCAGGGCCTCGAAGGCCAGAAGGTCGGCAGCCGCGTCGAGCTGGGGATCCCCCCGGAGCTGGGCTACGGCGCCCAGGGCCAGGGCGACATCAAGCCCAACTCCACCCTGGTCTTCGTCGTCGACATCCTGAAGGCCACCAAGGTCCCCACCTCCGCCAAGGGCGCCGTGGTCCCGCAGGACGACAAGGCGCTGCCGCAGGTCGGCACCAACGACGACGGCAAGGAGCCCAAGGTCACCATCCCGAAGGGGACCGACCCGCCGAAGAAGCTGGTCTCCGACTACGTGCTGGAGAGCAAGGGCGACGTCGTCAAGGCGTCCGACACCGTCGTGCTGAACTACTCGGCGTACCTCTGGAAGGACGCCAAGCAGTTCGACAGCACGTACAAGACCGGCCGCACCACGACGTTCCCGCTGCCGCAGCTCACGCTGAAGGGCCTCAAGACGGGCATCGTCGACAAGAAGGTGGGCAGCAGGGTCCTCATCGTGATCCCGCCGGACCAGGCCTTCGGTGACCAGGAGCAGCAGGGGATTCCGAAGAACTCCACTCTGGTCTTCGCCGTGGACATCCTCGCGAAGGTGTAAGACTGTTCCGGTTGTACCGTTCATCATTTAGAGGAGCAGTTTCACGTGAGCATCGAGAAGCCCGAGATCGACTTCCCGGGCGGCGAGCCGCCGGCCGACCTGGAGATCAAGGACATCTGGGAGGGTGACGGAGCGGTCGCCACGGCAGGCGCCAACGTCAAAGTCCACTACGTCGGCGTGGCCTTCTCCACCGGCGAGGAGTTCGACGCCTCCTGGAACCGCGGCGCTCCGCTTCCGTTCACGCTCGGCGCCGGCCAGGTCATCGCGGGCTGGGACAAGGGCGTGCAGGGCATGAAGGTCGGCGGACGCCGTCAGCTCACCATCCCGCCGCACCTCGGGTACGGCGACCGCGGCGCCGGTTCCGCCATCGCCCCGGGCGAGACGCTGATCTTCGTCTGCGATCTGGTCTCCGTCTGATACGGAACGGTCCGGCCTGAGCCGGGCCCACCGAGGGTCCATGCCGTACGGCATGGACCCTCGGCTTTGCCGCGACACCCCGGGACGGTACGGTCAGCGGGCGGAGGCGGCACGATCAACGAGGGGTGCGAGGCGTCGATGGCCATTGCCAAGGCCGAGCGGCTGATGAATCTGGCGCTGTGTCTGCTAGGGACCCGGCGGCCGCTCAGCAAGCGCGAGCTGCGTGGCTCCATCGAGGCGTACCTGGAAGCCGGCACCGACGAATCCTTCAACCGGATGTTCGAGCGGGACAAGGACGATCTCCGCGAACTCGGCCTGGTCATCGAGACGGTGGAGAACCTCGACGGCGAGACCGGCTACCTGGCCCGGCGCGACAGCAACCGGCTGCCCCCCATCACCCTCGACGCCGAAGAGGCGGCGGCCCTCGGCCTGGCCGCCAAGGTCTGGCAGCAGGCGCGACTGGCCGGCGCGGCGAGCGGCGCCCTCCAGAAGCTGCGCGCCGCCGGGATGCCCGAGGCCGAGGACAGCTACGAGGCCCACCACGGCGCCCTCGAACCCCGTATCCCCGTCCATGAGGCCGCCTTCGAGCCGCTGATGCTCGCCTGCCGCGACCGGCGCCCCGTCTCCTTCGACTACCGCAAGGCCAACGCCGCCCGCGCCGAGCAGCGCCAGGTGGAGCCCTGGACGCTGGAGTGCTGGCGCGGCCACTGGTACCTGGCCGGCTGGGACCGTGACCGCGGCGCCGAGCGGGTCTTCCGGCTCTCCCGGATCACCGGCCGGGTCCGCTCACGCGTCGGTACGTTCGGTGCGCCCGTGCCCGACGTGGTGACCGTACGCGAGACCGTGGAGAGCTGGGCGGGGGAGACCGCGACCCGCTCCGCGCTGATCAGACTCCGCTCCGGCTGCGGCTACCCGCTGCGCTCCCGGGCCCTGTCCACCCGGAGCGCGGCCGACGGCTGGGACGAGCTGGAGATCCCGTACGGACACGGCCTGGACGCCTGGCTGGTGGAGTTCGGCCCGGACGTCGTCGTACTGGAGCCCGCGGATCTGCGGGCCGACGTCCTGGACCGGCTGCGCGCCGTGGCCAAGGGCTGAGGGGGAACGGACACACCGTGGCAGCCAACGCGATCGACCAGACCCGGCGGATGCTCTCGCTGGTGACCTATCTGCGGGAGCGCCCCGGCGCCCATGTCGGCGATGTCGCCCGCGCCTTCGGGATCAGCGAGGACGAGCTGATCTCCGACCTCGACGTCCTCCCCATGTGCGGGACGAGCTTCCGCGGCGGGGACCTGCTGGACATCGACACCGACGGCGACCGCATCTGGTGGCACAACCCCGACGATGTCGCCGAACCGCTGCGGCTCGCCGCCGACGAGGCGACCGCGCTGCTCGTCGCGGCCCGCGCGGTCGCCACCCTGCCGGGGCTGCGCGAGGGCGACCGGCAGGCGCTGCTCCGCGCCACCGCCAAGCTGGAGGCCGCGGCCGGCGAGGCGGCGGGCGCCAGCTCCCGGCTCTCGGTGACCTTCGAGTCCGAGGGCGGGGTGTTCGCCGAGGTCGACCGGGCCATCTCCGAGCGGCGCCGGCTGTGGCTGCGCTACTACTCCCCGGCGCGTGACGAGCTGACGGAGCGCGAGGTCGACCCCATCCGGCTCTTCGCCGTGGGCCACACCTACATGGAGGCCTGGTGCAGGCTCTCCGAGGCGCGGCGTACGTTCCGGCTCGACCGGGTGGCCGAGATCAGGCTGCTGGACGCCCCGGCCGCACCCCCGGAGCTGGAGCTGCGGGACCTGTCGGAGGGGCTGGTGCAGCCGTCGGCCGACGACCCCGAGGTGACCGTCGAGGTGGGACCCGGCGGCCGGTGGGTCGCCGAGTACTACCCGCACGACAGTGCGGTCGAGCTGCCCGACGGAGGGCTGCGCATCACGCTGCGGACCCCCGTACCGGCCTCGCTGCGGCGGCTCGCGCTGCGGCTCGGCGGCGACGGGCGGATCGTCGCCCCGCCGGAGCTGGCGGACAGCGCGCGGCGGGCCGCGGCCGAGGCGCTGGCGGCGTACGGGATCCACACCTGACAGGCGGGCGGTGCCGACCGGCCCGTACGGGGGGGTGACCCCGCCGGGCCGGTGACCGTACGGGAGAGCGAACGGCTGAGGACAAGGAGAAACGGAAATATGTCGGTAATGTCTGGGCCGTCTGGTTTTTCGGCGGTGGTCCCGGTCCTCTTCAGGGCGGCCTGCCCCGAATGCCGGGCCGCCTTCGAGCTGTCGGCGGGCGCGCTGCGCCTGGCGATCGGGGCCAGCCGGCGCACCACCTTCTACTCCTTCGTCTGTCCCGAGTGCGAGGCCCCGGTCCGTAAGCCCGCCGGTGAGCGCATCATCGAACTCCTCACGGGCGGCGGGGTGCGGACGATGCGTCTGCACTCCACGCTCCAGGACCTTCCCGGGGCGGTCTAGTCGCATGCTCTGGCCCATGATCGCCATCGCCCTGGGGTTTCTCGGGATCGCGGTGCTCGGCGTCCTGGCCGTCCGGGTCTTCCTCGAAGCCCAGCGGCTCGGCCGCCAGGTCGCCGCGACCACGGAGCGGATCAACCTCGCCGCCGAGGACCTGGAAAGGTCCGCGACGCGGCTCGCCGCCACCGGTGACGCACTGCGGTAGTCCACACGCCCCCTGCTCAGGGCGGTTCCGGAGAGGTACGCTGCACGGCGTGGCCCGGGCAGCGAGGCGCGGGCCGCGCGCTTGAAGTACGCACGGGGATTGCTCTCTGTTCACCCCTGCGCGTTACGATCGCTGGGCAACTTGTCGGACACAAGTCCGGCCCTATCCACGCAGGCCCGTTCCGTGCCGCCTCGGTGAGAAGGTAAAGACTTATGCTGTTCGGAAAGATCGGTGCCCCCGAGATCATTCTCATCCTCGTCGTGGTCATCCTCCTGTTCGGCGCGAAGAAGCTTCCCGATATGGCGCGTTCGCTCGGCAAGTCGGCCCGCATCCTCAAGAGCGAGGCCAAGGCCATGAAGTCCGAGGGACAGCAGACCGCCCCGGCCGAGCCGGCGAACGAGCCCGCTCAGGACCAGGCCGCGCCCCGTACGATCCAGGCTTTCCCCGGTGACGTGGCGGGTGCGCGCCCGGTGAGCGAGCCGACGGACTCGACCAAGCGCTGACACCACCTGGGACGGAGCGGGCACTGCCACGAGGGGCAGCCCGCCGCACGAGATGAGGACGTGGGTTGCTGAAGTCCGCCCGTAAGAAGGAGACGGACCCCGAGGGGCGGATGCCGCTGGTCGAGCATCTGCGCGAGCTGCGCAACCGGCTCGTCAAGGCGCTCATCGGTATCGTCGTCGTGACCATCGTCGCGGCTTTCTCCTACAAGGAGATCATCGAGTTCTTCACGAACCCGGTGCTGCAGTCCGTCGGGTGCGACGCGAGCTTCGCCGACCTCGCCCAGCGGAAGGACGGCACCTGCGCGAGGATCGTCCTCAACGGTCTGATCACGCCCTTCACCCTCGCCCTCAAGGTCTCCCTGATGGCCGGTGTCGTGCTCTCGTCGCCGGTCTGGCTCTACCAGCTCTGGGCGTTCATCGCGCCAGGGCTCCACAAGAACGAGAAGAAGTACTCCCTCGGCTTCGTCGCCGCGGGCTTCCCGCTCTTCCTGGCCGGTGGCTTCTTCGCGTACAAGACGCTCCCCACCATGGCGCGGGTCCTTCTCGAATTCTCGCCCGCCGACCTGGACAACCAGCTCCCGCTCGACGATCTGCTCGACCTGATCACCCGCATGGTGGTCGTCTTCGGCCTCGCCTTCGAGCTGCCGCTCCTCCTCGTGATGCTCAACCTCGGCGGAGTGCTCACGGGCAAGCGGATGGCCGGCTGGTGGCGCGGCATGATCCTGGGCATCACGATCTTCGCGGCGGTCGCCACCCCGAGCACCGACCCGCTCTCCATGCTCGCCCTGGCCGTACCGATCTGGGTGCTGTACTTCTTCGCCACGGGGATCTCCCTGCTCAACGACCGCCGCAAGGCGGCGCGCATCGCGGCGGGACCCGGCGACGACGAGGCGTCCGACCTGGACCTGACGCCCGAGGACATCGGCGAGATCGAACCCGTGGCGACGCGTCCCGCGCTGCCCGAACAGTCGGACGGCGCCAGGAACAACCGGGTGAACGGGTACGACGACATCACCTGACCGGTGCGGGCCGAGCGGCGCGGCCCGAAGACGGAGCGGTGACGCCCAAAGACGATTAAAGATCGGGCTGACTGTCAGAGGGGGCGGGTAGGCTCGATCGCAAGATGACAGAGGACCTCTCACCAGCCGAGCGGTACGCCGCAGCCCGGATCCGCGCCACCGAGCGGGCCACGGCGCTCACGCCCTTCCGCGAGATGTACGAATTCGGCCTGGACCCCTTCCAGATCGAGGCCTGCCAGGCCCTGGAGGCCGGGAAGGGCGTACTGGTCGCGGCGCCCACCGGTTCCGGCAAGACGATCGTCGGCGAGTTCGCCGTGCACCTCGCCCTGGCCGAGGGCCGTAAGTGCTTCTACACGACCCCCATCAAGGCGCTCTCCAACCAGAAGTACGCCGACCTCGCCAAGCGGTACGGAGCCGACAAGGTCGGCCTCCTCACCGGCGACAACAGTGTGAACGCGGACGCGCCGGTGGTCGTCATGACCACCGAGGTCCTGCGCAACATGCTCTACGCGAACTCGCGGGCGCTCATCGGGCTCGGCTATGTCGTGATGGACGAGGTCCACTACCTCTCCGACCGCTTCCGCGGCGCCGTCTGGGAAGAGGTGATCATCCACCTGCCCGCCTCGGTCACCCTGGTCTCGCTCTCGGCCACCGTGTCGAACGCCGAGGAGTTCGGTGACTGGCTGGACACCGTACGGGGCGACACCGAAGTGATCGTCTCCGAGCAGCGGCCCGTGCCGCTCTGGCAGCACGTGATGGCCGGCCGCCGGATGTACGACCTCTTCGAGGAGGAGACCGACCACGGCGGCCGGGGCGTCGCCAAGCGCGAGGTCAGCCCCGACCTCGTCCGGCTGGCCCGGATGGAGAACCAGCGCACGTACAACCCGCGTGACCGCCGCCGCGGCAAGATGGTCCGCGAGGCGGACCGGGAGCGCGAGCGCCGCCAGCGCAGCAGGATCTGGACACCGGGCCGGCCCGAGGTCATCGAGCGGCTGGACGCGGAGGGGCTGCTCCCCGCGATCACCTTCATCTTCAGCCGGGCCGGCTGCCAGGCCGCCGTACAGCAGTGCATGTACGCGGGCCTGCGCCTCAACACCGACGAGGCGCGCCGCCGGGTCCGGGAGATCGTCGAGGAGCGTACGGCCTCCATCCCCGGCGAGGACCTGCACGTCCTCGGCTACTACGAGTTCCTGGAGGGCCTGGAGCGGGGCATCGCCGCACACCACGCGGGCATGCTGCCCACCTTCAAGGAGATCGTGGAGGAGCTGTTCGTCCGCGGTCTGGTCAAGGCGGTCTTCGCCACGGAGACGCTGGCCCTCGGCATCAACATGCCCGCCAGGTCCGTGGTGCTGGAGAAGCTCGTCAAGTGGAACGGCGAGCAGCACGCCGACATCACCCCCGGCGAGTACACCCAGCTCACCGGGCGGGCCGGGCGCCGGGGCATCGACGTCGAGGGCCACGCGGTGGTGCTCTGGCAGCGCGGCCTGGACCCGGGCGCGCTCGCCGGGCTCGCCGGGACCCGTACGTATCCGCTGCGCTCCAGCTTCCGGCCCTCGTACAACATGGCGGTCAACCTGGTGCAGCAGTTCGGGCGGCACCGCTCGCGCGAGCTGCTGGAGACCTCGTTCGCCCAGTTCCAGGCGGACCGGTCGGTCGTCGGGATCTCCCGGCAGGTCCAGCGCAACGAGGAGGGCCTCGACGGCTACCGGGCGGGCATGACCTGCCACCTCGGGGACTTCGAGGAGTACGCGCGGATGCGCCGCGACCTCAAGGACCGCGAGACGGATCTGGCCAAGCAGGGCGCGGCGCAGCGCAGGGCCGCCGCGGCCACCTCGCTGGAGCGGCTCAAGCCGGGCGACGTCATCCACGTACCGACGGGCAAGTTCGCGGGCCTCGCGCTCGTCCTGGAGCCGGGGCTGACCGCGGGGCGCGCCAACGGCCACCGTGGCTTCGACTACCAGGAAGGCCCGCGTCCGCTCGTCCTGACCGCCGAGCGCCAGGTCAAGCGGCTGGCCGCGATGGACTTCCCGGTGCCGGTGGAGGCGCTGGAGCGGATGCGGATCCCCAAGTCGTTCAACGCGCGCTCGCCGCAGTCGCGCCGCGATCTGGCGTCCGCGCTGCGCACGAAGGCCGGGCACATCGTGCCCGAGCGGCACCGCAAGCAGCGGGCGGCGGCGGCCGATGACCGGGAGATCTCCCGGCTCCGTACGGAGCTGCGCGCCCACCCCTGCCACGGCTGCGACGAACGCGAGGACCACGCCCGCTGGGCCGAGCGCTACCACCGGCTCCAGCGGGACACCCGCCAGTTGGAGCGCAGGATCGAGGGCCGGACGAACACCATCGCCCGCACCTTCGACCGGATCGTCGCGCTCCTGACCGAGCTGGACTATCTGCGCGCCGACGAGGTCACCGAGCACGGCAAGCGGCTGGCCAGGCTCTACGGCGAGCTGGACCTCCTCGCCAGCGAATGCCTGCGGGACGGGGTCTGGGAGGGCCTCTCCCCGGCCGAGCTGGCCGCCTGCGTCTCCGCCCTGGTCTACGAGGCCCGCCAGGCCGACGACGCGGTGGCGCCCAAGCTCCCCGAGGGCGACGCGAAGGCGGCGCTGGGCGAGATGGTCCGTATCTGGGGCCGGCTCGACGCCCTGGAGGAAGACCTCAAGATCAGCCAGACGGAGGGCGTGGGCCAGCGCGAGCCGGACCTCGGCTTCGCCTGGCCGGTCCACATGTGGGCCTCCGGCAAGGGGCTCGACGAGGTGCTGCGCGAGGCGGAGATGCCCGCCGGTGACTTCGTGCGCTGGTGCAAGCAGGTCATCGACGTCCTCGGCCAGATCGCGGCGGCGGCCCCCCGCGAGAACAGCACGGTCGCGAAGAACGCCCGCAAGGCGGTCGACGCGGTACGGCGCGGAGTGGTCGCGTACAGCTCGGTCGGCTGAGCCAGGAGCGCACGGACGGGCCCGCGCTCCCTCTCCGGGGAACGCGGGCCCGTCCGTGCGTCAGGTCACGCGGGCGGGGTCACATCTTCGGCATCAGGACCGTGTCGACGATGTAGACCGTGGCGTTGGCGGTCGGGACGTTGCCGCAGACGACCTTCGACGAGTCGTTCACCGTGTAGGACTCGCCCGAACCGGCCGTGGTCAGGGTGGACTTCTCCAGGGTCGGGAAGGTGCCGCTCTCCAGGGCCTTCGGGGGGAGCTTCTCGCCCACGACGTGGTACGTGAGGATCTTGGTCAGGGTGGCCTTGTCGGCGAGGACCTTGTCCAGGTCGGCCTTCGGGATCTTGGCGAAGGCCTCGTTGGTCGGCGCGAAGACGGTGATGTCCTTGGCGTTGTTCAGGGTGTCGACCAGACCGGCCTTCTTCACCGCCGTGACCAGCGTGGAGAGGTCGGGGTTGTTCGACGCGGCGGTGGCCACCGGGTCCTTCGACATGCCGTCGAAGGAACCCGCGCCTGACTTCGGCACCGACGCACACGCCGTGCCGAAGGGCTGGTCCCCGGAGCCCGCGGCGTCGTCCGCCGGCGTCTCGGGCGTCTCGGCGGCGGAGGAGGCGGAGGACTTGGTGTCCTTGCTGTCGTCGCTGGAGCAGGCCGTGAGGGCGAGCGGCAGTACGGCGGCGCCGACGAGGGCGATGGCGGCGCGCTGGAAACGGGTGGCGTTCATGATGGATCTCCTTGGATAAGGCAGTGCTCGCCGGAGTGCGGGCACAGGGGGGTAGAGAGAGGTGGGAAGGTGGAATCGGTTCGGGGGTGAGGCGATCGCGCGGATGGTGGTCAGGTGACCGAGACGACCACCGAGTGCCAGCCGGTCGCCCCGTTGGGCACCGTGCCGACACGTCTGTCGGTCTGGGTGTAGCCGTCCTTGTCGGTGGCGCGGACCTCAAGGGTGTGGTTACCGCTGGTGGCGGGCCATTCCCAGACCCACTGCCGCCAGGTGTCCCGGGTGTCCTCGGCCGCCAGCCGCGCCGGGTGCCAGGCTCCGCCGTCGACGCGTACCTCCACCCGGGCGATGCCCCGGTGCTGGGCCCAGGCGACCCCGGCGACCGGGATCGTGCCCGGCTTCGGACTGGCGAAGGGGCGCGGGGTGTCGATCCGTGACTCGGTCTTGATCGGCGCCTTCCGCGACCAGCTCCGCTTCACCCAGTACGCGTCGTAGTCGGCGAACGTGGTCAGCTCCAGGTCCTGGAGCCACTTGCAGGCCGATACGTAGCCGTACAGCCCCGGCACCACCATCCGGACCGGGAAGCCGTGGTCGAACGGGAGCGGTTCGCCGTTCATCCCGACGGCGAGCAGCGCGTCCCGGCCGTCCATGACCGTCTCGACCGGTGAGCCGATGGTCATGCCGTCCACCGAGCGGGCCACGAGCTGGTCGGCGGGCCCGCCCTTCGACGGCGGCCGTACGCCCGCCTCGCTCAGCAGGTCCGCCAGCCGTACGCCGATCCAGCGGGCGTTGCCCACGTACGGGCCGCCCACCTCGTTGGACACGCAGGTCAGCGTGATGTCCCGCTCGATCAGGGCGCGCCTGAGCAGGTCGTCGAAGCTGAGGGTGAGAGGGCGGGTGACGCCCTTGCCATGGATCTTCAGCCGCCAGCTCGTGGCATCGATCCGCGGGACGACCAGCGCGGTGTCCACCCGGTAGAAGTCCTTGTTGGGCGTCGTGAACGAGCTGAGACCGCGGATCCTCAAGTCCGCGCCCGCCGGGACGGGACGGGCCGGCGAGGCCGGAGGCGGCAGGACGACGTCCTTACGGGAGGCCACGGCGCCGGCCGCACCGGACGCGTTGAGCCCGCGGCCGAGCGCGCCCGCCCCGGCCGAGGCCGCCACCGCGGCCGTCGCGGCGATCACGAAGCCGCGCCGGTCGAACGTACCGCCCGTCCCGCCAGCCGCGGGGGACGGACGGAGTATGAGCTTGCCGGCCAGCAGATACAGCACCCCGCAGGCCACCAGCGCCCCCACGAGCGAGGGCAGGGCGTCGGCGGGGCCGCCGCCGGGACGGCTCGCCGCCGCCACCGCGCCGATCACCCCGAAGACCAGAACCGCCGCGGAACCCGCCCGCCGGTGGCGCAGCGCGAGGACGCCGACCGCCATGGCGAGGAGCGCCAGGACGATCAGGATGCCGAGCTGGAGGACCAGCTTGTCGTTGGTCCCGAAGTTCCGTACGGCGAAGTCCTTGAGCCACGGGGGAGTGCGGTCGATGAACGCGCCGCCCACCGCCGTCACCGGACTCGCCTCGGGCCGTACCGCCGCCGCGGCGAGTTCCGCCACGGCGAGGGCGGAGAAGCCCGCGATCAGCCCGCCGAGCGCGCCGAGGCCACGGTGCAGCAGGCGCGCTGTCGGACCGTCCTGCGGACGGGCCTCTCGTTCCGGCACTTTCCGATCTTCGCTCACACCGGCCATTCGAGGCCGGAAGCACGGCGGATTGGTCGGACGCCCGAAGGAATGAAAAGAAGTACCGCCGACGGCAGCACAGGTCCCGGACCAGGGTGGTTCCTTCGAAAGATCGCGCGGCCCACCAATCCCCGGCTCGCCCCGCCTCGAATAGCCGGTGAAGGAGGGGCCGCGCGCAGCACCTGGGCGCGGGACTCCGGATCGCCGGACGAAGGCGATCGCCGCACCAGGACGAGGGAGCAGCATGAGTGGGGAACGTCCGCGTACCGCCGTGGTGGGCGGCGGAGTGGCGGGGCTGACCGCCGCGTACGTCCTGCGGGACGCGCACGAGGTGTCGTTGTACGAGGCGGACGACCGGCTCGGCGGCCACGCGCACACCCACGACGTCCCGTCGGCCGACGGCCGGGTGCACCACGTCGACTCCGGCTTCATCGTCCACAACGACCGCACCTACCCGAATCTGCTGAGGCTCTTCGGGGAACTGGGCGTGGAGACCCAGGAGTCCGAGATGAGCATGTCCGTCCGGTGCGACGGCTGCGGACTGGAGTACGCGGGCGCCCGCGGCGCCGCCGGTCTCTTCGCCCAGCCACGCAACGCGCTCAGCCCGCGCTACCTGCGGCTGCTCACCGAGGTGCCCCGCTTCCACCGGGCGGCCCGCCGGCTCCTCGCCACGGACGACGCCTCGCGCGAGGACCGGACTCTCGGCGAGTTCATCGCCGCCGGCCGCTTCTCCCCGTACTTCCTCTCGCACTTCCTCACCCCGCTGGTCTCCTGCGTCTGGTCCTGCGACGCGCGGACCGCGCTGCGCTACCCCGCCCGGTACCTGTTCCGCTTCATGGACCACCACGGCCTGCTCACGATCAAGGGATCGCCGGTCTGGCGGACGGTCACCGGCGGTTCGCGCGCCTACGTCGACCTCATCGGCAAACGGCTGGCCGCCGTCCACACCGCCACCCCGGTACGGTTCGTACGCCGCCACGCGGACGGCGTCGAGATCACCGCCGAGGACGGCACCGCCCGGCGCTACGACGCGGTGGTCATCGCCGTCCACCCGGACCAGGCGCTGCGGCTGCTCGCCGACGCCACCGAGGACGAGCGCCGGGTGCTCGGGGTGTTCCCGTACTCCCGTAACGTCACGCAGCTGCACACCGACACCGGTGTGCTGCCGCGCAGCGCGGGCGCCCGCGCCTCCTGGAACTACCTGATGCCCTCCTGCGACGCGGGCGCCGACACGGTACGGGTCAGCTACGACATGAACCGGCTCCAGCGGCTCGACGCCCCCGAGACCCATGTCGTCACCCTGAACGGCGCGGACCGCGTCGACCAGGACCGGGTCCTCGCCCGCATGGTCTACGAACACCCCGTCTACACCCCGGAGTCGGTCGCCGCCCAGCGTGAACTGCCCGCGCTCAGCGGCCCGGTCACCGCGTACGCCGGCGCCTACCACGGCTGGGGGTTCCACGAGGACGGCTGCCGCTCGGGCGTGGCCGCCGCCGAGGCCCTGGGGGTGACGTGGTGACCACCCATGCCGGCGCCCACGCCGACGTCCCCGCCACCGCGCCCTCCTCCGTCGTGCCCGCGCTCTACACCTGCGACGTCCGCCACGTCAGGACCGCGCCGCGCCGCCACACCCTCGGCCTGCGCACCTACATGTGGCTGATCGACCCCGACCGGCCGCCGCACCTGCCCCGCCCGCTGCGCCCCCTCGCCCGCTTCGACGCGCGCGACCACTTCGGCGGGACCCGGCCCACCATCCGCGCCGGGCTGACGGCGTTCCTCGCCGCCGAGGGCATCGACCTGGCCGACGGCCGGGTGACGATGCTCGCCCACGCCCGGGTCTTCGGACACGTCTTCAACCCGCTCAGCCTCTTCTGGTGCCACCGGCCCGACGGCACACCCCTGTGCGTCGTCGCCGAGGTCCACAACACCTACGGCGAGCGCCACTGCTACCTGCTGCGCCCGGACGCCACCGGCCGGGCCACCGTGGACAAGGAGTTCTACGTCTCGCCGTTCTTCCCGGTCGACGGCGGCTACACCATGCGGCTGCCCGAACCCGACGAGCGGCTGAGCCTGACGGTCCGTCTGGACCGACCCGAGGGAAGCCCGTTCACCGCGACCGTACGCGGTGAGCGCCGCCCCGCCACCGCCAGGACCCTGGTGCGCGCCGCTCTGCGCCACCCCTGGTCCACCGCCGTCGTCTCCGCCGGCATCCGGCTCCACGGCATCCGTCTCCACCTGCGCGGGCTGCCCGTCCAGCCCCGTCCCCGTCACCACCCCCAGAAGGGTCTTCAGTGAGCGTGTCCGTCTCCCCGGCTTCCGCGCCGTCCCCCGGCGCTCCCGGATCCCCCCGCCCCGCCGCGCCGCGGACATCCGCCGCGGCCCCCGCCCCCGACCCGCTGCGCTGGCCCGACGTCGCGCGTCCGCCGCACGGCTCGTGGCCCCGTACCGCCATAGCGGAACGGCTCGTCCGGCACGCCTTCGGACGCCTTCCGCTGCGCGTACGGTTCGAGGGCGGCGAGACGATCGGCCTCGGCGGCCCGCTGATGGAGATCCACGACGCCAGGGCGTTCCACCGCCGGATCGGCGCGGGCGGTCTGATCGGCTTCGGCGAGTCCTACATGGCCGGCGAATGGGACGCCCACGACCTGGTCGGCGTACTGACCGTCATGGCCGAACGCCTCGCCGACCTCGTCCCCCGGCCGCTCCAGAGGCTCCGCGCCGTCTGGGCGCCCCGGCAGCCCAGCGCGCAGCGCAACACCCCCGAGGGCTCGCGCGACAACATCAGCCGCCACTACGACCTCTCGAACGACCTGTTCGCGCTCTTCCTCGACGACACCCTCTCGTACTCCTCGGCCCTCTTCCGCGGCTTCCCCGCCGACCGTTCGCTGCTGGCCGCCGCCCAGCACCGCAAGATCGACCGGCTGCTGGACGAGGCCGGGGTCGGCACCGGCACCTCGCTGCTGGAGATCGGCACCGGCTGGGGCGAACTGGCTCTGCGCGCCGCGGCCCGCGGCGCCCGCGTCCGTACCGTCACCCTCTCGCGGGAACAGCGCGATCTGGCGCGCGACCGGATCCGCGAGGCCGGTTTCGAGGACCGTGTCTCCGTCGAGCTGTGCGACTACCGCCTGGTGGACGGCGTGTTCGACGCCATCGTCAGCGTCGAGATGATCGAGGCCGTCGGCGCCGAGTTCTGGCCCGAGTACTTCACGACCCTCGACCGGCTCCTCGCGCCCGGCGGCCGGATCGCGCTCCAGGCGATCACCATGCCGCACGACCGGATGCTCGCCACCCGCGACACCTACACCTGGATCCAGAAGTACATCTTCCCCGGCGGCTTCTGCCCCTCCGTCGAGGCGATCGAACAGATCACCGCCGACCGCACCGCCCTGCGCGTGACCGACCGCGACGGCTTCGGCCCGCACTACGCCGAGACGCTGCGCCTGTGGCGCGAACGCTTCACCGAACAGGCCCCGCGGGTCGACGCGCTCGGCTTCGACGCCGTCTTCCGCCGCCTGTGGACCTTCTACCTCGCCTACTCGGAAGCGGGCTTCCGCTCCGGCTACCTCGACGTGCAGCAGATGGTGCTGACCAAGGAGACCTCCCGATGACATCCACCCGGAGGGCCCCGGTGGCGCAGGCCGGTCCGCGCGCCGGCGCCGCCCACCCGCTCCATGCCCTCGCCGGACAGCTCCTCGGCGGCAGGCTCCCCCTGCGGCTGCGCGCCTGGGACGGCTCCGTCGCGGGCCCCGAGGACGCGCCCGTCGTCGTGATCCGTGACCGCCGCGCCCTGCGCCGGCTGGTCTGGCAGCCCGACGAACTCGGCCTCGCCCAGGCGTACATCACCGGCGAGCTGGACATCGAGGGGGATCTCGCCGACGGGCTGCGCACCCTCGGGCGCGCGGTACGCGACCGCGGCTCGCGCCCGCCCCGGCTCACCGCCGGCGACCGCGTCAGGGCCGTCCGTACCGCCGTGCGCCTCGGCGCCGTCGGCGTGCGCCCGCCCGCGCCCGCCGCGCAGGCCCGGCTCACCGGCTCCGTACACAGCAGGGCCAGGGACCGGGCCGCGATCAGCCACCACTACGACCTGTCGAACGACTTCTACGCCCTGCTGCTCGACGGGACCATGGCGTACTCCTGCGGCTACTGGACCCGCGACGAACCCGGTTACGGGCCCGCCGACGCCCAGCGCGACAAGCTGGAGCTGATCTGCCGCAAGCTCGCGCTGCGCCCCGGCGCGCGGCTGCTGGACATCGGCTGCGGCTGGGGATCGCTCACCCTGTACGCGGCCGAGGAGTTCAAGGCCCGGGTCACCGCCGTCACGCTCGCCGCGGAACAGGCCGAGTACGTCAGGGCACAGGTCGGAGCGCGGGGTCTGGAGGAGCTGGTCGAGGTACGGCTGTGCGACTACCGCGACATCGAGGGCGGCGGTTACGACGCGGTGTCCACCGTCGAGATGGGCGAACACGTCGGCGACGCCGAGTACCCCGCCTTCACCGCCCTGCTGCACGCGATGGCCAGGCCGGGCGGCCGGGTCCTCGTCCAGCAGATGTCGCGGTCCGCCACGGCCCCCGGCGGCGGCGCCTTCATCGAGTCGTACATCGCGCCCGACATGCACATGCGCCCGCTCGGCGACACCGTGTCGCTGCTGGAGGGCGCGGGCCTGGAGGTACGGGCCGTGGAGGCGATGCGCGAGCACTACGTACGGACGATCCGGGCCTGGCACCGCACCCTGGAGGAGCGCTGGGACGAGTTCACCGCGCTGGTCGGGGTGCAGACCGCCCGCGTCTGGCGGCTCTACCTGGCCGGCTCCGCGCTCGCCTTCGAGGAGCGCCGGATGGGCGTCGACCAGATCCTCGCCGTACGGCCGACGGCCACGGGGGAGAGCGGGATGCCCGGAGGCGACCGGCCCGGCACGCTCCGGGAGTGGTACGAGGACGGTGTGGAGCGGTGAACGGCTACCCGTGGGCGGAGTTCGGACAGGGGGTCGGCGCCGCCGCGGCGGCGGCCCTCGCCGTCATGCTCGTCACCTTCGCGGCCGCCCTGGTCAAGGGGGTGCACCGGGTCGTGGACATCGCCTGGGGCCTCGCCTTCACGGCCGTCGCGCTCGTCTCGTACGCCGTGTCGGCCGGCGACGTCGGCGACGGGGCGCGGCGGCTGCTGGTCACCGTGCTGACCGCGGTGTGGGGACTGCGTCTGGCCGGCCATATCGCCGCGCGCGGCTGGGGCCACGGCGAGGACGCGCGGTACGAGGCGATGCTCGCCAAGGCGCCCGGCAACCGGAACCTCCACGCCCTGCGCATGGTGTACCTGCTCCAGGGCGCCCTCGTCGTGCTGATCTCGCTGCCGGTGGTGGCCGCCCCGTACGTGGCGGGTCCGCTCGGCCCCGTCGCGTACGCGGGCTGCGCGCTCTGGCTGGTCGGGCTCCTCTTCGAGGCGGTGGGGGACCGGCAGCTCGCCCGGTTCAAGGCCGATCCCGCGAACAAGGGCCGCATCATGGACCGCGGGCTGTGGAGCTGGACCCGGCACCCCAACTACTTCGGGGACTTCTGCGTCTGGTGGGGGCTCTTCCTGATCATCTGCGACGACCCGGTGGTCGCCGCGGCGACCCTGGTCAGCCCGGTGGTGATGAGCCTCCTGCTGACCAAGGGCAGTGGGAAGCGCCTGCTGGAACGTCATATGGCGGACCGCCCCGGCTTCGCCGGGTACACCGCCCGTACGAGTGGTTTCTTCCCGCTGCCGCCCAGGAAAACCGGGGCCGGCGCGGGCTGACCGGCGGCAGCGGACCGGACAGGGCCGTGGGCCCGGCACCCCCGAGG